>DRHS01000228.1 GCA_011053095.1 Bacteroides sp. | reverse complement strand
TGCTTCTTCTTCGATTCTGTTATTTTGTTTCCATTTTGCCCAATCATCAAATTCTTTGTTTATACTCTTTATTTCTTTTACTAAATCAGAATCAAACTGTTCAACCTCAATCTTATTCTCTTTCAGAAAGGATACACCACCGAGATCATCCTTCAATGCTAAGTCTTCTTCACCAAACCAGACTTTCGCAATTCGGGCATTGACGATGCGTTCAGAACAGGGGATTTTCGGGGCATTCCGTGAACCTGGAGAACACGGTTCAAGTGTAGCAAATAACCAACAACCATCTAATGGTCGGAGCCGTTTCTTTTTATCTAATAACGTATATTCGGCATGATCTCCCTCCCGAAGTTCACCTCTATGGGCAACTTCGACTTCTCCATTAGGAAAAACAAGGACTGCTCCAACCATAGGACTTGGATGATCATCCCGTTCTTCCATTCTAGATTGTTTCATGGCTTCAATAGCCATTAACATATATTCACGGGGATGTTTTCTTGTTGACTCGCTCATACCTGTAATTCATAATGATTAAAAATTTATAAACCTGAATTGAAGTTACTGATTTCTATGTTTTTTATATACATGTAACATATATTCTACTGCCTTTTGCGGTATAGTACTCTAATTGAATGATAATGCTGTCATTTAAGTTTGGATATATTGTATTGGCATCTCACAGCTTCGCCACGTCACTCCCAATAAGAATCATTTTCTTCGAGAGAATGTAAATGGAAATTACTAAGAATTTTAATCTCTTGCAATATTATACCCATTGTAAATGCCCAAGAATTGCATGTGAGATTTCAAAGGAAGGAGACTTAAAAAAATTCCTATAACACGTGTTATTTTAAGCAGAAATCGAAAACTTCACAATTTATTTGGACAAATAAGCCAGGATACAGTTTATTGGATATATCTCAAAATTAATGCACAAAATTAAATTTGATCTTTTGACCTCACCTTATTTCTGAGTTCATAAGAATATTCTTTAACTTTAGTCATCAACCAAAGTATAGATGGACTTCTCAATAAAAGACCTCGCAAAGATCATCGAACGCGACAGCAAGGACGCTACTTACAAGTATGCCTTGCTCAGAGGGACCATTGAGATCATCCAGGAACACGATAATTACAAAATAGACAGCTCGGGGAAAATCAGTTTCCCTCTTGGCCTGCTCATCCTGAAATGGATGGAATACTATTACCCCATCCTCGCCAGCCATACATTCATCCCACAGAAACATGGCGACTCAGAGCAAAGAACAATAGCATTCCGGTCGGAATTTGAACAGGTAATCGAACTCTATCCAACAACAAAATCTGCAGACCAGCTCAAACATAACCTTAAAAAGGCATAGCAGATCCATCAAAAATCAAAACCATCATTGCCCTAACTAAAAAGCTCAAGACCACACTAACAAAGCAACCAATGCACTACATCGGTGGAGCCATCGGCCGGGGCGGAGAGATCTATCAATACAACAACGACAGCCGCCCCCCAAGAAACACACCGAGTCTCAACATCGAATGGATCATCCTCCACCTGGGATCCTTCTCAATCCCCATCGAGTTCTACCACGTAATGCAAGTAGTAGGCAGTTTTGTCACAGGCACCCATTCTCTGATCTTCAGATGGGCGGAGTTCACATCCAACCTCTCAAAGGATCACACCATCAAAACCAGTGATATGATCAGCCTGCTGAAGACTGATTTTAATGAAAGAGAGATTCTGCAGGCGAAGAGTTTTTATTCCAACATTCTGTCCACCCACCACTTAAAATGCGTCTGGTCCGGAAAAACCATCAGCACTGATTTGCACATCGACCATATGATCCCCTTCGTTGCCCTGAGAAACAATGACCTCTGGAATCTGCTTCCCTCAAAGGGAAACATCAACATCAAAAAGAGTGATAAAATCCCCACCCACACAATCCTGAACAACAAGCACATCAAAGACAGGATCATCCATTATTGGGATCAATTGATCTTCAAATTCCCGGAACAATTCAGGTCAGAGATTCAGGTATCCCTGCTCGGCAACACCCGCTTCCTTGAAAAAACCTGGAAGAACGAATCATACAGCCGCTTACTCATAGTCAGTAAACACATGATTGAAGACCGAGGGTTTGAACCCTGGATAAGCATTTAAATATGAACAACACAAAATGCCCCTTTTGCAATATTGATCGTGAAGTTATTATCAGCTCGGATCATTGTTTTTCTATCTATGACAACTACCCGGTAAATAAAGGTCATGTCCTCGTAATACCCAACAGGCATGTCAGCGATTACTTTAACCTGGAGCCTGATGAAATTGACAGCCTCTGGAAGCAGGTAAAAGAGGTTAAAAATTTCCTTGACGGGAAACATAAGCCCGACGGTTACAACATAGGTCTGAACGTCGGACGATCAGCCGGACAGACAATCGATCATGTGCATATACATGTAATCCCCAGGTACACCGGCGACATGGAAGATCCTACCGGGGGAGTAAGACATGTTATACCGGAAAGGGGGAAATGATTGCCGGAGAGGTTAACAGTGAAGGAGTCACCCATTTTCCCTATGCGAGACATGAGCGTGTCGTAGATGATTTTGTGAGGATTGCTTATGACCTGGATCTGGTGATCCCTTTTAACTGGTCTGAATGGACTGAGGGGGATAGATTAGTCAGTAACCCTCACACTAACTTCAATGATCTAGATCTCATCACCCTGGTAAAGCTGATTACTGCTTTAATCAGATCTGATAAGTATAGTGGTGGAACGGTTGTCGGAGCCGTTCAAAATGGTATTATCCTGAAAATCCTGCGGGCAATTGATTCAAAGATATGACAAACCATCATAATTTTCAGGACTACCTGTTAGAAGTCTGGGGAATCTGAACTATTTCCTAAAGCATTGTGGCGACATCTTTCTCCGAAAATTCAACAAATACACCATAGTCACTGCCTGATCTATTTTCAAATGCATCATTAATTATTTTGCCAAATGTCATATCAATCTTTCCGGGTTTTATGAAATTCCGGTTAAACCATCCGATTAGTTGTTGATATTTACTTGTTTTAAAACCTTGTTTCAACGCCAGGGCCAACAGCATATAAAACATACCGTATTAAATTCTGTTCACCGCGATCTTATAAAGCCTATTTTGAGAAAGAACTTCTATGTCAAAAAATGTCTCCTTTGCTTGCTGAATCCTGTATTGAATTGATTCTGATTTATCGGTGTTCTCCATTATGCATAGAGTCCTTGATTTAATGCATCCTGGTATAAAGGATGATTCTTTAAAAGGCTACTTTGAAGTTCCTGTACGGAAATGATTTTCGAATCAATTATTATATCATATTTAAGGGAGATTTCATAGCACATATCCCGTATAGTTCTCCTTTCCGGCTGGCTCTTCAATATCAAGGATGTTTATAATGAAAACATTCTCAATATGGTTGTTTCCCAGGTCTGTAGACTTTATCCTTACGTTGTATGTGTTTTTTGTTTCATAATCGAATGTGACTACAGCGATTAACAAATCTCCTATAAGTGAGAAACTTCCGTTATCATGATCTCTTTCTCCACTTACCAGGTGATAGGTATGATAGTCAACTGTATCCAGATCACGGCTGGTAAGTCTTCCCACAAGGTTACCCGGAAGTCTATTTTCGTCTACATAATGATTGTCGAGCATGATGGAATCGGGAGGGTTTTCGCCTGCTTTGAGCTTGTTATCATCCATATTGGAAAGGGAATGCTGGTAAGGCCCTGTACCAGCTTTTTTACCGTCCCCCTCGGGGACACATGGATCTGGTTTCTCGACAGCTATCCGGTAGAATAAATCTCCCGTTCCGGGATCGGGAGCTGTCCATGAGTTCAAGCTTGCAGACATTGAATGAACCGGATCGAAGTTGACACCTGTATTGCTCTTATAGATAGTATAGGTCCAACTGTAATTGAGTAGTGTTAAGTTCCGGATTTGTGGATACAATCAGGTGGACTGTTTTGTGGGGTTTGCACAGGTCTATATCTGTTTCGTTGTTTGCTGTATCGAAAGCTGTGATCTTATAGAGGTATGCCTGTACCGTTGGATCAGCAGTTGTATCAACAAATACGCTTAAATCATCGTATGATACAGTTGCAAGCCTGTCATAAATTCCGGCAGCAATACTCTTCCGGTAGATATTCAATGCCATGATGGGAGCTATCGTCTTCTTCTCCCAAACAACGAGGTTGTGGCCTGTTGTTGGAGAAACCGTCACCATGCAGATCTGGGGTGCCAGGAACAATGAAAATGGTTCACTGTAAGCAATATCGAAGTCAACGACCTGTGGATGTAGAAGGAGTATTCGGGAATGTAAAAAACAACAAGGGCTTCAGGAAGTTTATGCTTAGAGGAACGAAAAAGGGCCGAATCAATTTATTATGAGACGGCCCCTTTTGAAAGTATATATGGGATTGCTAAACGGCAACGAGATCCTCCTTGCTGAACTGGTTCAATGAGTATTCCCCTGTATTCTGCTCCTGGAAATCTTCATTGCCTTTTTCATCTTCAAACTTGAAGAAGGTAATAACCTTCCTGAGCTGCTGGGCCTGGGCATCCAATCTCTGAGCATTGGAAGTCAATTCCTCGCTCTGAGATGCATTCCCCTGGGTTGCATTATTGAGTTGCTGGATAGCATTGTTCACCTGGGCAGCCCCATTGTTCTGCTCCATACTGGCAGCTGAGATCTCCTTGGTCAGGTTGGAAGTGTTTTCGATCTTAGGCATGGTCTCATCCATGATCTTTCCAGCCTCTTCCGAGAGTTTCAGACCGGTCATGGAAAGCAGAACGATCTGATCGGCAGCCTTCTTGCTGTTCTCAGCCAGTTTGCGCACCTCTGCAGCCACAACGGCAAAGCCCCTGCCGTTCTCACCGGCCCTGGCAGCCTCAACGGCAGCGTTCAGGGCGAGGATGTTGGTCTGGGAAGCGATGTCATTAATGATGGTAATCTTGTTGGCAATCTCCTGGTTGGCTTCAACCGTTTTCACGGATTGCTCGGATACCAGTTTAATGCTGGAATAGGCTTCCATGCTCACCTTCTCCGACTGACTGGCATTCATGGCATTCTGCTCGATGTTGGCAGATATCTCTTCCATGGTGGAGCTTACCTCCTCAAGACTACTTGCCTGCTGGTTGGCGCTGCTGGAGATAGACTCGGCAGTTTTAAAGGTCTCGCTACTGGCACTGGCAAAGGCTTCAATGCCCTGCCGTACCTCCGAAATGATTCCAGTCAGATTGTTTGTCAACTTTTCAGAAGAGCGAACCATCTCCCCGATCTCATCCTTTCTCTTAGCAAACGCTGCATTGGAATCCTGTTGCAGATTTCCTTCAGCCAACCTGTTAAACATAACATTAATGTAGCGAATGGAACTGTTCATGGAACTGGAGATCAACCAGGAGATGATCAGGAAAACCAGAAGGCTCAGGATCATCACACTGACAATTACCTTCCCAGAGTTGAACAAATTCTTTTCCGAGTTAGCAAATGCTTCCGAAACCTGGATTTTACTGTCCAGAAGAATATTATCCAGCAGATTCCTGATAGCATTGTAGCTGCCAACCATGGTTTCAATGTCTGCGCTGAGAGTTTCGCTGAAATTTCCGGCGATCATTTCGGAGCTGACCGAATGGGCCACCTGATAGTAACTAGTGTCTGCAAGTAAACCTTTAATTGATTGAGATGCAGTGACTTATTGTTGAAAACTTGTTTGAATCTACCGGGGTTTTTCTTTGGTAGTTTTACCGAAAATACAGATATTCAATACTTTATGCAAATGAGATTCGGATATTTT
>DRHS01000227.1 GCA_011053095.1 Bacteroides sp. | reverse complement strand
TTTAGCTACATGGTATTCATTGGCCCAAGCTGTAAGGCTAATGACCAATGAAATCAGTACAAATTGTAATCGTTTCACTGTATTTTAGTTTGTGTCTGGTAAAAGTACATCATTGGCCCTGGATTCCGGTGTAACCACCAGGCTGGTAATTTCCCCGTTTTCAAAATGGCATTCAACAGTGGTATTCATCGGGGCATGAAGTTTGAAATCGACATCCCATTCTTCGGGCCAGGCGGGGAGCAGCAGGATCTTATCACCAATAGTCTGCATCAGCATTTCCTGTAGCCCGATCATACCCGATCCGCCCCAATTATGATCCGGAACCCAGTCATGGCCCGGTCCCCAGAATGTAGGAAACCGCCGGGGACTGTCTTCCAGTTTCCTGGTATTGAAATCAGCAGCCTCTTCGGTCATTCCCATCCGTGCAAAAAAGATCCCGTCCTGATGCCAGCTTACCACATTCCCCTTTCTAAAACTGCCGTGTTTCCATGTGTTTTTAAAAACGGTCATATCATCCTCAGCAAGAGAAAAACGGTTAAAAGGGAAAAGGGGATAAAACTGCGGGCATTCGGAATTCTGATACCGGCCCCAGGATTCGGCGGGTTTCAATATTTTATCACCCATTTCTTCACCATAAACCAAGTCCGGAATATGTGAATAAAAATCGCGGTAATAGTCCTTTTCAGCATTGCTCATATATTGCCCGTCTAGCTCCAGCAAGGCCTCGATGCAGGCTTGCAACCCGGCTATCAGATCAGAGGGATTCTTAGCTCCACGATACGATTCACAGGAAGTGGAAGGGAAAAGTACCAGTTTACCCTGTTCATCCAGTTCACTCCCGTTCCTTATTTTCTGCCGCATGCGGTAATGTTCGTCGAAGAAAATGAGCGACTGTTTGATAAAAGGCATATACTGAGAAATATCCGCACCGGTAAACCTGTGATATTCCAGGATCATGTATGCATGCTCAACCTGGGATTCCCAGTGGTAAGCAATGGCCGGGTTTGCCATCACTCCTTTTTCCACGGGGTCACCAAAACCTTTCAGTGCATCTGCCCTGGGGTCTCCAAACGGTATTTCCTCCCCCCTTTGCCGGTGGCTGCTGCCCCCTTTCCATCCCCATCCGTCACCAAAGGGGATCCCCGGAACACTGGTGTATTCACAATAAAGAGCCCCTTCATGTCCAAAATGGGTCTTCACCCTCGCCCTTGCCCCGGGCAATCCTTTGCGGTAGAGTTCAAACTGGGGAAGGATGGCGTCAAAATCGCCCGATTTCAGCATCGGCCAGTACACAAGCCTCTGGTTTTGAGCTGTAAAAACGTTGCCCCCCCATTTGCGCCAGTCCGGTCCATAGTCTGACTCTTCGCTTACCAGTATGGGGTCAAATGTAAGGCTGCCCCCATTGAATTTCGTCGGATATTCACCACTGACATTTCCGCCAAGCTGGTACCTGAACAACTGGTAATTCCGTGCCATCTGCCAGGCGGTACTGCCTGTATCACAACTGCCTGGAGAAACCGTTATCCAGCTTCTTTTCCAGAAATCATTCCACCATGCAGTTGTTTCTCTGCTGGCATTTTCATGATTATTGGCTGCCTCTTCGACCAGGTCAAGAAGTGGCTTTTCCCAGTCTTCCACTGATTCGGCCTGTGCAATGTGAGTGGCTATGAACAACCGGTGTGTTTTCCGTGGTTCTCTGCTTACTAATTTCCATGATTGAAACGAGGTATTCATGTAATCCCCACTGCCCCTGCCTGATTGGACAAAATCTTCCCCGAAAAGGAGTCCCCCGAAAGTCCGGTTCTTCAGATCATCGGTTATGCCGTCGGCTTCCTCTTCAAGACCCTGCATGCGGATCAATAATTCAGGACTTAATTTTTCCTCCGGGTTCCGGTGGTAAAACAGAATGCCCCTGTCTGTGAAGGATATATCATCTTTACTTCTAACCAGCTTACCCGGATAAGCCATGAGGTTAAAAGAGGCAAAACGTTCCCCGTAATTCCCGGGGGCAAGCTCCCTTTCTTCAGTTCTCCAGCTCTCGTAAATAGCTTCGACCTTCAGGGGACTGCTTGCATTTACATCAACATGCACAACCGGATTTTTTACCTCTACCCATAGCTTAATCTTTACATTCAGGGCAATCTTATCCGCTTTCCCTTCAATTTCCACGAAACCATCCTGAAGTATTAACTCCTGCCGGAAGGATCCGGCATCGTCAAAGGGATTCGGAGTGAGTTTAATTCTCACCCTTCCTAATTTTAAGTAAGCTCCGTGTTCATCAAAGCTCCCGCTTCGGCTCAGGTAGAAAAGCACTTCCCCCTCCTCCACCCATACATTACAGGCAATATCCCCACCCACAAGGGGCATCGACTCAGATGAATTTTCACTCTGGGTGTTCCATGAGACATTGTAATGGTCTCCGAATGGGGCATCTGCCGTTCTTGTTTTACAGGCCGTGTTAATCAGGGCCAGAGCTGCGATCGCAATAATGAGTTTACTCACCGGAATCCATTTTAGTTATCTGTCTGGTTGAATCAGAAAAACCATGCTACTAAAGATATTAAAATCGTCCTAGATATTGATCTGACATGATCACAATACATAGAAAAACACTAATTTGATCCATCATAATCAAACGGATCACTAACTTTATAAAAAAAAGCCATGGATAAGAGGACTTTTTTAAAGACTGCAGGTCTTATGAGTCTGGGCGGGATGCTCAGTTTTGACGGTCTTGCTCAAATGGTCGATACTATATCTTCCGTGCCATCGAAAGAATTAGCCGGGGATGAGGAATTCTGGGCCTCCATACGCAAGGGGTACAGGCTTAAACCCGATTATATAAATCTTGAAAACGGATATTATAATTTTCTCCCTGAGCAGGTATTGGAAAAATTCGTTGAACATGTGAGAGAGGTAAACTACCAGGGGTCCTATTACATGCGCAATAACCGACAAGAAGATAATAAGTCCGTAGCTGCAAAACTTGCAGAACTTGGAGATTGCTCTCCAGAAGAACTTGTAATAACCAGGAATACCACAGAATCGCTCGATTTGGTGATCGGGGGACTCGATTGGAAGCCCGGTGATGAGGCCGTATATGCGGAACAGGACTATGGCGCAATGCGTAACATGTTTGAGCAGGTTGCAAATCGATATGGCGTAATAAACAAAGTGCTATCCGTACCGAATCTTCCTCGATCGGATGAAGAGATTGTAAATCTGTATGCATCCGCCATTACAGAAAAAACAAAACTTCTGATGATCTGTCATATGATTAATATTACGGGACAGATCTTACCTGTAAGGAAAATATGTGATATGGCACATGAGAAGGGAGTACAGGTAATGGTCGACGGAGCTCATTCATTCGCACATTTTGAATTCTCAATCCGGGATCTTGACTGCGATTATTTCGGCAGCAGCCTTCATAAATGGCTGAGTGCCCCACTGGGTTCAGGAATTTTATATGTAAAGAAGGAGAATATTGAAAAGGTATGGCCTTTGATTGCACCGGGTGAGAAAAAACCGGATGATATTACCAGGCTCAACCACATCGGAACGCATCCTGTTCATACCGATCTTGCCATTGTCGATGCCATTGATTTTTATAATATTATTGGCGGAGAAAGGAAGGAAGCCAGGTTGAGGTTTATACAAAACTACTGGACCTCAAAAGTAAGGGACCTTCCCAATGTTGTTGTGAATACCCCGGCCGATTCGGCTCGTTCCTGCGGGATTGCCAATGCAGGGATCAGTGGAATTAAACCGACTGATATGGCAGATATCCTGCATAAAAAGTATAATATCTACACCGTTGGGATTGATGGTGCTGGAGTGCATGGGTGCCGGATAACTCCAAATGTCTATACTACCACTGAGGAGCTCGATCAGCTTGTAAATGCGATTTCTGAATTATCATCGGGACAGGCATAAATTCACCAGTCTATTACACCCACCCGGGCTGCCCATTTATTATATTTCCCGATCATTTCCCGGGTAATTTCGGGATGAACAGATGCAAGATTTCTTAGTTCTGTGCGGTCTGACTCAATATCATAGAGCTCCCATTCCTTACTTTTTGCAACCAGTTTCCATCTGCCATCACGAAATCCGCGGTTCCCATGGTGCTCCCATCCTATTGGATTATGCTTAAAAACCTTGTTATTAAATGCCGGGCGTAAACTTTGTCCTTCTGAAAGTATTATTTGTTCACCCTTGAAAGTATCAGGATATTCTGCACCTGAAATATCCACACAGGTAACCATAATATCCATAATATGGCCTACTTGAATGGTGGTCCTGTTGGGTGATTTAATACCGGAAGGCCAGTGTGCAATTAATGGTGTTGATATACCCCCCTCATGGATATAGTGCTTATACATGCGAAAAGGAGTATTGCTGGCATTTGCCCATTCCGTGGAATAACTCATGTAGGTATCTTCCGGACCGGGAAATCGTGATACATCATTGCCCCTTTTCAGGGGAGTGCCATCCTTTTGATATTGTGGGACATGCAGGGATCTCTTCCATTTATCGGTTAATACTTCCGCACATCCCCCATTGTCTGCCAAAAACAGGATAAGTGTATTGTCCAATTGGCCTGTTTCTTCAAGTGCTTGAACAACCTTCCCGATTCCCTGATCCATACGGTCAATCATTGCAGCGTATACTTCCATGCATGCTGCCCACCAATCCTTGTTTCCGGTTTCTTCCCAGGCCGGTATATCCGGATCCCGTTCGCTCAGTTTCCATTCAGGCCTTATTATGCCCATATCCACCATACGTCTCATACGTTCTTCACGGATCTTGTCCCAGCCCTTATCGTACTTCCCTTTGTACTTTAATATGTCTTCAGGCAATGCATGTAGAGGCCAGTGAGGAGCTGTATAGGCAATATAGCAGAAGAATGGATCAGTTTTATCCTCATCCACATGTTGCCTGATGAATTTAACTGCATGCTCACTTATGGCATCGGTGTAATAAAATCCTTCTTCCGGATTGACAGGTGTGTTATTTCTGGTCAATGTTGAAGGATTGTAATAGCTTCCTGCACCATGGATCGTTCCAAAGAATTCATCAAACCCTCTTTGCAGGGGCCAGTTATGTTTTGAGGTATATATTTTCTCATCCTCGCTTAACCATGTCCTCCAACGATCAACATGCTTGGTAACATGCCATTTCCCTGACATATAGGTCCTATAGCCGCTGAGTTTCAAGACTTCAGCAATAGTCACACACTGACTGCTTATATCTCCCCTGTAGGAGGGAACTCCCTGATCCGACATCATACTACCCACACCGGCCTGGTGAGGATATAATCCAGTAAGAAGGGAAGCCCGGGTAGGACAACAACGTGCTGCATTATAGAACTGTGTGAACTTAACTCCCCTGCCTGCCAGTTTATCCAGATTTGGAGTGGAAATTTCACCTCCGTAACAGCCAAGGTCAGAATAGCCCATATCATCTGCCAGGATGATAATGATATTTGGATTTTCAATTGCACTTGCACTAAGGTGAATAATGCAAAATAATACCAGTGTAAAATACTTCATTTGTGTTCTCAATAATTACCTCTATTCTGTCTCCTGTTCCTGCAGCTCCCTGGTAAGATCAATAATCAGATTAAACAGGTTTTCATAGCCATATAGCGGCAATTTATCAGGAGTATCATAAATATTATGGCCACCCCCGGACCTCCCTTTTGTTAAAAAGAATATGGCAGGGACCCCTTTTTCATGGAAAGGCCAGTGATCGCTATTGGCTTTTGCTGTCCTCTCTTCCACCTCGA
This sequence comes from Bacteroides sp., assembly GCA_011053095.1. GTDB lineage: Bacteria > Bacteroidota > Bacteroidia > Bacteroidales > SM23-62 > SM23-62. The sequence continues at coordinate 2,452 of DRHS01000227.1, read as the reverse complement.
TCATATAATGCTTCTCTTCATTGATCTTCTGTACAATGGCCGCTTCCAGAGGTCGTTGTGGAGCATTGAATAAAATAACTCCCTGCTGTCCGGTTCCCACCATATCAAGATTGATAGCAAGCTTAATTTTCTCCAGGGGAAATAGCGGATGGTTGGCATAATGGGTTGATCCCATCAGACCCGCTTCTTCTCCACTGAACAACATAAACGCCACGGTATAATAAGGTTTCTTTCCTGCTGAGAAATGTCTGGCAAGGTCAAGTACCATAGCTGTTCCACTTCCATTATCTGATGCGCCCGGAAAATAATTTCCCTCCCCGAAAGAACCCAGCATATCATAATGGGCTGTAAATACAATAACTTTTTGCGTTTGTCCGGGAATAAAGCCAATGACGTTTTGGGTGGGATAATTTTCGTAATACCTGTTTTTAATATCTATCTCTACGTGATTTATTGCCCCTGGTACCGCTTCACGGTTGATTTGTATATAAGGTCCGGGGTTTACATTTCTGCCAACCCGCCCAATGGGTGTATTCGGACAGAGCTCCATCATACCCGAGATTCCCAGCTGACCGGTCATGCCCATGGTTTTCACAAAGCTGTAAAGCTCCGGATTATTCAATCCCGCAGAATCTAGAATTATCAAATGATCATCCCCGTTATCAGAAAGCCGCTGCAGCAAACGATCAGGAGATTCCATCAAAGAGGCATCAATCATGACAGGTTCAAAACTTCCTGTAAGGGAACCGCTTGAGGGATTCATCATAAAGTCTGTGCCAAACTCCAGAGGCTCATTGTTGATCATAACAGAGACTCTTTCCAGGCTATTGACATTAAATGAATAATCCTGCAAATAGCCTGATGTGTATGATGATAAACCGAAATTCTTAAATTGACCTGCCAGGTAGTCAGCAGCAATACTGTCGCCCTTCTGATAATACCCCCTGCCTTGAAATTCAGCACTGCACAAGCGCTCAAGCTGCTTGCGTACATATTTAATATCCTGTCCATTAACATGAAGCAGGGAAATAGCGAGTAAGGCCAGTGTAAACTTGTGTTTCAGTGCTTTCATATCTCTTTGGGGTTCTTATTTCTAATTCGATTCTGTTACCAGTATGGCCTCCTGTACTATCAGGGCTACAGAGGTCCGTGTAATGTCGGCTGCGAAAGCATAATCGTAGGTCACACCACTGGCACTTTCCGGGTCGTTGGCAAGCCGGTCGGAGGCATCTTCGTATTTATGAATGTAGGGATTAGCCTGAGCCCAGTCCGGATCCGAATTTTCGATAACCAGGAAAGCCGGATATCCCCCGTTGAGGAATGAGTCATTATCGGATGATGAGACACCGTCTATTATATTGTCATCTACAACGAGTGAGGGGACATAGTCGACTGCTGCCTTTTGAAAGGCCTTGGCCCAGGATAATGAAGCCGGGTGAATGCTACGGGTCTCCAGTTCAGCGTCGATGACGGATAGTGAATCGACATCTGAGCCTGGGCGGAGGATAAGGTCAAGGTTGATCATACCTACGATATTCTCAGCACCGGGAACTACATGATTTTTGACATAGTCCTTGCTTCCCCACAATCCGTCTTCTTCTGCGTTGAAGCAGATAAAACGGATGGTCGATTCGAATTGGTACTGGCTCAGGACCCGTGCCGCCTCCAGCACTCCGGCCACACCGGAAGCGTTGTCATCACCGCCTGGCCGGTCACCCTTGACATGATCGAAATGAGCCCCTATAACATAAATGATCTCAGGGGTCTTTGTACCGGTCAGTTCGCCGACTACATTTGAGTATTTACCTTGCACGGAGACATTCAATCCCATCTCTTTGAAAGCATCCTGGATGTAAAGGCTGGCTTCCTGGTTTCCTGGTGAGGCACCGTCCTGAGGGTGGAAATCACGGCTTCGAAAGCCCATATTGTAGTCCTCTCCCCCATACAGGCCCAGTCCCATACTCTCCATATCCACCTGATAGGTCTGGTAACTGGTTTGGGAAACTTCATCCACCACCGTCTGGTTAGCCTGATCGGTGGAGAGACTGCTTTCTTCCTTATGAGATTCATCCTTGCAACCCGTAAGAAGGGAAACAAGGCTGATAAATAATAGAACCGGATATATTGTCATAATGAATTCTTTTAAGAGTTAGTATTATAATTTCCTTTTCATCACCTGTACAATTTCAGTTCTAATTTCTGATATGGGAGGGGGTAGCAGGTCAGATATGCATTTGGTTTGAAATTTTTCTTGCCACCTTTCATGCCCAGTACTACGATATCAATTTTCCTTCCTTCCATCTCCTTCGTCAAAGGTATATAATATGTATTGTGTGAATCAGTCACATAAACAGGATATTCCCAGGCATTGCATGGGTAAGAGGGACTGCGGTCCGGAGACCCTACAGGTGTTCCGTCAACCCGGATTGCCGCATAGGCACCTTCTCTTCCA
>DRHS01000226.1 GCA_011053095.1 Bacteroides sp. | reverse complement strand
TGAAAACCGTGATAATCGTGAAAACCGCGACCCGGATTTCCGCCGCCCTGATAAAAGGCAGCAGCAACCTCAGGATAAGACCTTTGAATTCGAAGGGATCATTTCTGCTTCGGGTGTACTTGAAATCATGCCGGAGTGCGGTCTTTTCTCTGGTCTTTTTGTTTTACCGGGGTTTCCGATGCGACGATTGCCTGCTGATCGAGGATCTTGTAGATGAGGTCTTGCTTTTTAAAGCCCTCAACCCTCTTGATCTTTAATTCTTTTGCAATGTCACGTAATTCGGATACAAGCTTCTTGTTAAGCTCGAGAATATCGTACATGTCTGTAAGTTAAAATAATGAGAATTAATTACTTATGTGGATTATAATAGAATCTAAAAAATATATGAATTGGGGTCAGATAGCCAGTTGAGTATCGGATATCGTTGGAAATTCACTGCAAGTATACGCAAATCCTCAGAATATCCAAAAATGAATTAAAAAAATTGCTATACATAAGATATATATGAGTCTTGTAACAACTAATTTAGAATCAATTAAAATGCATGGATGATCTTTCATCTATTCTCCTGTAAAACTGGATCTTACACTGTAAACGGGCAGACTTTAATTTAATTATTATGACAATTATCATGAATTGGGGTATCAGATAACTGATTTTTTAGTAACATCAAACTTGCTTTTTGAAACTATAAGGGTCGATTTACGTAAAACGGTCTACCTAATACCACCTTCTTATGCGTCAGCTCAAAATCATTAAGCAGGTTACCAATCGAGAGACCCCATCTCTCGACAAATACTTGCATGAGATAGGTAAAGTTGAACTTATTACCGCCGAAGAGGAGGTTGAACTAGCAAGGAGAATCAAGAAAAATGATGCGGAGGCACTTGAAAAGCTGATTAAGGCAAACCTGAGATTCGTGGTTTCTGTTTCCAAACAGTATCAGAACCAGGGGCTCAGCCTTCCGGACCTGATCAATGAAGGAAACCTGGGACTTATAAAGGCGGCTCAGCGATTCGATGAGACCCGTGGATTCAAGTTTATTTCCTATGCTGTCTGGTGGATTCGACAAAGCATCCTGCAAGCTCTTGCAGAACAAGCAAGGATAGTTCGTCTCCCTTTGAATAAGATAGGTTCCATTAATAAGATCAATAAGACCTTTGCAATTCTGGAGCAGCAGTATGAGCGCGAACCATCCATACTTGAGCTTGCTCAGGCACTTGAGCTGGCACCTGAGGATGTCAAGGAGGCCATACGCAGTTCAGGAAGGCATGTTTCCCTGGATGCACCCCTTACCGATGGGGAAGAAGGCAATATGTACGATGTGATGCTTAGTAAGGATGCGCCTTCACCTGACCGGGGACTTCTTAATGAATCTCTGCGAAAAGAGATTGAGCGTGCCCTTTCTACCCTGACCCATCGCGAGGCTTCCATCATTAAGCTGTATTTTGGGCTGAACGGCAAACACCCGCATACACTTGAAGAGATTGGAGAGCAGTTTAACCTGACCCGTGAGCGAGTAAGACAGATCAAGGAGAAGGCAATCAAACGGCTGAAGCATACTACCCGAAGCAAGATACTCAAAACCTATCTTGGGTAATCCTGTTATATAATACATAATCGATGATTTCATCCTGCGGAATTTCAGGCAGTTTAATTACTTTTATGGTCAAATCCGTAAATAAATGTCACATCTGATTGCTCCTTCCATCCTGACAGCAAGCTTCCTCGAACTTGGTAAGGAAATTGACATGATAAACAAAAGTGAGGCGGACTGGATACACCTTGATATAATGGACGGTGTGTTTGTTCCCAACCTGACATTTGGATTTCATGTTATCCGGCAGATGAGGAAGATCACAGATAAACCGCTGGATACTCATCTTATGATTGTGGAACCGGAAAAACACCTTGAGGAATTCAGAAAATCTGGAGTGGACAAGTTAACGGTTCATTATGAGGCCTGTCCCAATCTGGCCGAAACCGTCAGGGCAATTAAGTCACTCGGCATGTCTGCCGGTGTTGCAATCAGTCCGGATACACCTACATCTGTTCTTGCGGACATCCTCCCGGAACTCGACCTGGTATTGAATATGACCGTTCATCCAGGATATGGTGCCCAGAAATTTATCAAACATTCCTGGGAGAAAATCCGACAGCTCAGGCAGATGATCGACAACTCAGGCTCTAACGCAATCATACAAATTGATGGTGGGGTTGGCTTGGGGAATATTGGGGGACTAAGGGATGCCGGGGTGGATTGTTTTGTAGTTGGAAATACGATTTTTGCATCTGATGATCCTTATGAAACCATCACCCAGCTTAAAAGTCTCTGAAAAATAGCATGTTATGATTGCCCGAATGGAATATTTTCGGTAAATGTCGTTCCTGAACTGGGAATAAATCGACCAGTCAATTCCTATATCTCGGCAGTCATTAGTATAATTCAGGCAACATTTTAGATAATTTTGCCGGCATATTTTCGCGTAAATATAATTCTTCAAATACAGAACTGAAATGAAACTTCCCAGGACACTATACAACTGGACCTCACTGATCGGGGCCGTAATTGCAGCCATCAGCCTTTTTATGATCGTTTTCCTGCTGGCTGTATCCTTTTTTATTGAGGTTACAAGTTCCTATCTGGGACTTGTAATATATATCATCCTGCCAATATTCCTGATCATGGGACTTGTCATTATCCCCATCGGAATGATCCAAAGGAGAAAGAGGCTGAGAAGGTATGAGGACCCGGATAAAGACAGATGGCCTCAGATAAACCTTAACCTGAGACAGCACAGAAATGCCTTTGGTATATTTGCAATTACAACAACTGCTTTCCTTTTCCTTTCTGCAATCGGCACATACGAGGCTTTCCATTTCACTGAGTCAGTTGAGTTCTGTGGAAAACTCTGCCATAATGTAATGCATCCAGAATATATTACCTACCAGAATTCACCACATGCAAATGTGACCTGTGCAGAATGCCATGTCGGACATGGTGCAGACTGGTATGTAAAATCAAAGCTCTCCGGATTGTACCAGGTCTATTCGGTCATTTTTAAAAAGTACCCCCAGCCAATCCCAACACCGATTCATAATCTGCGCCCGGCAAGGGAGACCTGCGAACGATGCCATTGGCCGGAACAATTCTATGCCCAGACCCTGAGGACCGAAAAACATTACCTTGCTGATGAGAGCAATACTGAATGGGATATTGTACTAAAAATGAAAGTCGGATCCGAATACCATGCGCTGGGACTTGAAGAAGGAATCCACTGGCATATCAATCCGAATGTGCAGATTGAATATGTACCTGAAACGGAAGCCCGGATGAGTATCCCCTGGGTCAGATACACCAATCTTGAAACGGGTGAAACGGAGACATATACGGACGATGAGAATATGAGTGATTCCCTGATTTTGTCGGATGATCATATCAGACGTATGGATTGCATCGATTGTCACAACCGTCCTTCCCATGAGTACTATTCCCCTCCGTTTTTCACGGATATATCTTTAACAAAGGGAGAAATACCAAAGGAACTTCCGGATATCAAGCAGGTTGCCATGAGTGTTTTATACAGCGACTATCCCACTACAGATACAGCCATGATGATCATCGAAAGTGACATTAGGGAATACTACGAGTTCATGTATCCGGAGATAATGGAGAACAATCCCGCTCTCGTTGAGAAAGCCATTGCAGGAATACAGCAGGATTTCAGGGAGAACATGTTCCCCGAGATGAAAGCCCGATGGGATGTGTATCCCAACCATGTCGGACATATTAACTCCGACGGCTGTTTCCGTTGTCATGACGACCGCCACCGTTCAGCTTCAGGAAGGATAATTTCGAAGGATTGTAATCTTTGCCATACCATCTTGGCACAGGGATTCCCTGATCAGTTGGAAATGGTTGGCATAAGAGATTCGCTTGAATTCGTACACCCGATTGACATTGGAGATGCATGGCAGGAATTCCATTGTTCGGAATGCCATCAGTACCTATACTAATAGTGATTTGTTTGAGTCCTGATGTTATGCTACCCGTGCTGAGAAAAATAAACCAGCTGGTCCATATTTATAATGGAGAGTTTGTTTCCCTTAAGAGAAATAACTCCATCCCGTTCAAAATCCTTCAGAATACGGATTGCACTGTCTTTCGACATAGCTGTAAGATCAGCCAGGTCCTGCCTGGAAAGCAAGGGATCAAATGATTCCGACTTAAAGAAGTCCCGGGAAAGATATAAGATGCCGTCAGCCATACGCCCATGCATCTGTTTTTGTGTGAGACTGATGATCTTTTGAAACATGTTGCTGGCCTGAAAGCTTATATGCTGAACAAGCTGGGTTGTAAACTGGCAATTTGTACTCATTATCATATTGAACTGTTCAATATCTAAAAAGCACACCGAGGCATCTGTAAGTGCTGTAACAGTATAATGGATCCTTCGGTCCGTATGTATTCCCGGTCCCCCTAAAAGTCCCCAGGGTTTTTGCAAAGCAAGAAGGAGGTTCTTACCCCCTACTCCTTCAATATATAGTTTTATCACCCCGTCGATAAGGGAGAGTACATGGGTAGCTGAGGTACCCTGCTTGAGTATAGTTTCCCCGGCCTTATAACGTACCGAATAACGTTGCTTGTTTATAAGATCCAGTTCCTTATCAGATAAAATTTTAAAATAAGGTGCCTTATGCATACAATCCCTGCAATCCTCACACCCATGAATACCACGCCCAAGGTTCATACTGTATTTAATTTTTGTCTGGGCTTAAAAGTAAATAAAAAATCATATCTGGTGACCTATTTAATTGTAAAACATACTGTTATGGACGGACCTGCTTATCTATACAGCTGATTATCACTTAATTCCTACATATATAGACACGGATTATTTCAGTCCCAAACCCGAAATAAAAGTGATCTATGTCATTTTCTTCATGGAGATAAATCAGCATATTTGAGTCCGGATTCAGGGGGAGTTTGAATATTTTTACCCAAACCCAATTCACCTGAATACTTACCCGTTCTTAGGGTGGATATATGCCCACTTTATGATATGGAAAGATTGGTCATCTGTCAGAACAAGTTTTATAAATTCAAATAGTTAATAAATAATACACAAATGAAAAAACTGGTTTATTTCCTGTTCTCAGGAATGTTTGCAGCGATCCTGTTTTTCGGATCTTGTGAAAAAGTCGTTTATCCGCCTATAGAGATACCGGATAGCGTAAATTACAAGGCTGACATCCAGCCTATATGGGATAAAAATTGCCTCGATTGCCATAGCACCGGGCTCCCGCCAACACTGACTGCTGACGTATCCCACAGCCAATTGATCAACGGAGGATATGTTAATACCGATATTCCGATGGAGAGTGAATTGATGATAAAACTTTATACTTCACCGCATGATGCCCGTGCGACCGAAGCGGAAAAACAATCTATCCTTGTCTGGATTGAGGAGGGCGCCCTGGATAACTAAACAAAATAATCAGACAAATAAGACATAATTATGAAAAAAACATACTTGTTAAATCTTGTAGCCGGAATAAGCCTGCTGGTTTTGTCCCCCGCAATCAGTATTAATGCCCAGGACGAGGAACCCGACAACCGCCCTATCCGTCCGCCGTTTGAAACCATCAGCCTTATTGAAAATGCAACAACAGTTAATCTATATAAAGGAGGACTCAACCTTGAGATACAACACCGTTTCTCCGAAATAAAGGACATCAGTGACCTTTTCGGGATCTATGGTTCAGCCAATACCCGACTGGCGCTTGATTACGGTTTTACAGACCGGATCATGGCCGGATTTGGTACGACGAGGGATTACAAACTCCAGGATTTTGAATGGAAGCTAGCCCTCCTGACCCAGACCCGCTCGAACAGCATGCCTGTTTCCCTGAGTTATTACGGTAATGCAGTCATCGATGCGCGAAGCAAGGATAATTTCGGTCCGGAAGACCAGTACAAATTCGCCCACCGCCTGTCTTACCTGACCCAGCTAATCGTATCCCATAAGGTTGGTCCCGTAAGCATGCAAATCATGCCAAGTTTTGCATATTTCAATGCGGTAGCCAATGGGTATAATAATATTAACCTGGCTTTATCATTCGGAGCCCGGGCACAGGTTTTGGGAACACACTCAATAATCCTGGAGTACGACCAGCCCCTTACCCAGCATGAAGCCCTGGAGGTAGACCCGGGTCTTTCATTCGGGGTGGAGATCGGAACCAGCACCCACTCGTTCCGTGTTTTTGTTACCAACTACACCAGCATCATTAAACAGTACAACCTGTTTTACAATACCAACGATCCCTGGGCCGGTGAATTCCGTTTCGGGTTTAATATTTCAATTGCCTTAAGATAAGATCCTATCATGCTTAGAAAGTATCTAATTCCTGCAATCTTTACTTTGAGTATAGGAATCCTCTTTTTCGGCATAGTTGAGAGAAGTTCCGGAATGGACAATCCCGAGCCAGCACTTGACAGCTTCAGGCTGATCAATGATTTCGTTGATGAAAACGAGGCCTGTTTCAAGTGCCATGGAGAACAGAAATTCCAGCTTCCCAACGAGGAAGACGGACGCGTCCTGACCAGGAATATGTGTCCGGACTATATATTCCCCAGGGAGGATTATTACAGTGGGAATCACAAGAGTTTTATGTGCTATGATTGTCATTCTGCGGAATATGATAATTTCCCCCATCCCCTTGAGCCAAGGCTGGAGGAACCCTGGGCCTGCCTGGATTGCCATGGATACGATGAGGATTATGCACAATATAATTTTGAAAAAATTGAAGAAGAATACCTTCAAAGTGTGCACCACCTTGCAACAGAGGAATTCAGCTGCTGGAAATGCCATCCCCATTCCTATCATATAAGCATACGTAACACTGAAAACCTGAAGGCTACCATTGCCTATGACAATGCTATCTGCCTTTCATGTCATGCTGATTTTAACCAGTTTCAGTTACTGACAGACAGGGAGGAAATTAACATTATGCAAACCCATGACTGGCTCCCCAACGAGACGCTGCATTTTCAGAATGTCCGCTGCATTGAGTGTCATACTAAAATTAATGAAGACATCCTTGTGGCACACCTGGTTCAGCCCAAGGAAAAGGCTGTGAGGTTATGCAGTAAATGCCATTCGAGTAATTCTATACTCATGCATACACTCTATAAATTTCAATCCCGTGAGGCCAGGGGTGAGTATGGTTTCATCAACGCAGTTGTCATGAACGAGGCATATGTGATCGGGGCCAACCGGAATAAATACCTAAACATGATCAGTGTGATTCTTTTCGGGCTTACATTCCTGGGACTTCTGGCACACATCTCATTTCGAATTATTAAAAAAGTATAAGATTGTGGAAGAAAAAATATATATCTATCCTGGCTACATACGAATCTGGCATTTGCTCAATGCATTGTTCTTCCTGGTACTCATTCTTACGGGTATCAGCATGCAGTATTCAAATCCCGATTCCCCCCTCATCCCATTCCGGATCTCGGTAGAATTACATAATATTGCAGGAATAGGCCTTACTATCAATTACCTGGTTTTTATTATCGGCAATTCACTAAGCGGAAACAGAAAGCAATACAAAATCCAGTGGAAAGGGCTCTGGGAGAGATTGATGAAACAGGCACGCTATTATCTCCGGGGCTACTTCAGAAAAGAAGAACATCCCTTTCCCATTACAGAGGACAGTAAATTCAATCCTCTCCAGGCAATTACATATGCCATGGCAATGTACCTTGGAGTTCCGTTGCTCTGCCTGACTGGAATAGGACTTTTGTTCCCTGAGACTATCCTGGACCGTATTTTTGGTTTAAGCGGCTTGCTTGTTGCGGATCTTCTCCATGTAACATCAGGATTCCTGCTGTCCCTTTTTATGATCATTCATATATACCTGTGTACACTGGGACTAAAACCAATAAAAAATTTCAAAGCAATTTTTACCGGATGGCACGAAACAGAACATAAATAATAAGATACAACCAATTAAATAATCAATAGCATGTCGGACAAGAAGAAAGATAAAAGCCGCAGGGCTTTTCTGAGGACTGGGCTAACTGCGGGACTAACTGCCGCTGCCGGATTGGGTGGAGGTAGCCTGCTTGCAAGTAAGTCCCTCGGTACCGGTTCCTCAGGAAAAGTGAAAGCCCTGACTACAGATGGAAGGCTCATTGAAGTGGATGCCGACCAGATTGAAGTTAAACCTGACCATGAAAACATAGGACGAAAAGAGTCCATGATAGGATTGACCGGCAGGAAATTTGTAATGGTGGTTGACCTTGCCCTATGCAAAAATGCACGAAAGTGCGTTGATGCCTGCCAGGAAGGCCATTACCTTCCAAAGGACCATGAATGGATCAAACTCTATTATATGCAGGATTCACCACGGACCTCACCCTACTGGTTTCCAAGGCCATGTTATCATTGTGATAATCCAATGTGTGTCTCTGTCTGCCCGGTAGGAGCTACCTATAAACGCGCAGACGGTATCGTCCTTGTGGATAATGAGAGGTGCATAGGATGTAAATTCTGTATGACAGGATGCCCCTATTCAGCCAGGGTATTTCACTGGGAAAAATCCGAAGTTGAGCAGCCTGATGTCGAATATTCCCCGGAAACAAATGTCCCCTCTGAGGAAGGCACCGTAGGAAAATGCGTCTGGTGTGCCGACCTGCTCCGCAAGAATAAGCTGCCGAGATGCGTATCGGCATGTCCGATGGGAGTTATCTACTTTGGAGATATGGTTGAAGATACTGTAACTAATGGAATGGAGACTGTTCGTCTGTCAGCCTTGCTTAAGGACAGGGCAGGTTACCGGCACCGTGAAGAGCTCGGAACAAGTCCCGGGGTATACTACCTTCCTCCCGTAGAGAGGAGTTTTACTGTGGAGAGCGGATTCGAAGGACAGGACGAGGAGATCATTGAAAGATACAAAGGACACGTTGACAAAAAATAGATTAAAAAATGAACAATACCGAATTGCAGAACAGTCTTCTAAACAAATTCAAGCCCGTACTTGAAACTACAAGTACACGTTGGTACGTAACCTTTGCGGTCCTCATTGTCGTATTTGGCTGGGGAATTTTCGGGTTGATCAAACAGATAACCGGGGGACATATCGTAACCGGGATGAGAGATAATGTAGTGTGGGGAGTCTACATTGTTAATTTTATCTTTTTTATGGGACTCAGCTATGCCGGTGCACTTGTTTCCGGTGTACTCCATCTTTTTAATTCCGAATGGAGGAAACCAATCATAAGAATGGCTGAGTTGATAACGGTAATTTCCCTGATCATTGGCCCTTTCTATATTCTATTCTGTATTGGAAGGCTGGACAGGCTTCACTTCCTCTTTATTCATCCTAGGATACAATCTCCCATCTCATGGGATGTGATCGGGATTGTGACCGACCTTTTTGGTTGTTTCCTTTATCTGTACCTGTCTTTCATAGAAGACTTTGCACTATTGCGTGACCAGAAGGAGATCAAGTTGCCAAACTGGAGAGTTAAAATTTATAAATGGCTTGCACTTGGATACACCGGTACCCCTCACCAAAAAAAGATCATTCACAGTGCAAGGACAATAATGTCAGCCATGATCATTGCTATTGCCATTATTGTTTATTCAGTACTTGCATGGATATTTGGTGTAACCCTGCAACCCGGATGGGACAGCACCATTTTCGGTCCCTATTTCGTGATAGCAGCGATCTTCTCAGGTTCCGGCCTGATGATCATTCTGATGTATATATTTCGAAGGCTGTACAAACTTGAGGAGTATATCACCGAGAAGCATTTTATAAATATGGGAGTTCTTCTCCTGGTTGTTGCAGCATTCTACGGCTACTTCACCTTCTGTGATTACCTGACCAAGTGGTATGGATCGGTAAAGATTAACTCACAACTGATCGATAAACTATTCGCCGAATTTAACTTTATGTTCTTCTTTGCCAACTACATTGGAATCATTTTGCCAATTGTCATTGTTGGGATCCGTCGTTTCAGAACCATTAATAACATTACCATGGCATCGGTAATTGCAGTTATTGCATTATGGGTTAACAGATATATTATTGTTATTCCGACTCTTGAAACTCCATTCCTGCCAATCCAGGACAGCCGTGAGGCTTGGGTTAATTATACAGCTACCTGGGTAGAATGGTCGTTAATGGCAGCCGGTGTGGCAATTTTTATAATAATGTTTAAACTGGCATCAAAATTTCTCCCGATAATTTCCATCTCGGAAATGACTAATGAGGATCACAGAACATTAAAAATTCTCGAATAAAAAGCATAAACATGAAAATCAAAAGATACATATTCCTCCTTTTCATAATTGCGGCAGGCAGTGTCATACTCGCACAGGAGGCTACAGAAGAACCGGAACCCATTGAACCGGTAATGGAACTTCTATTTCTGAAGGACACAGACGGAAAAATAAACCTCAGCGCAAGCCTTGTCAATTACGTGAACCGGCAGCCTGTCCCATTACCCGGACTTGAAGTAGCATTTTACGCCGGAGAAGATTCACTGGTCAGCCTTGGCAGGGTCCTGACTGATAATGATGGCCTGGCAACTGTGGTGCTCGATGATATTGAGAATCTGCCTTCAGGACCGGATGGTATCCGGTACTTTGCTGAATATGAAGGCAATGATGATATCTGGCCAGCTGAATACGAGGTGTACATCATGGATGTAAATCTTGACATGAAACTTGAATTGGTGGATGATGTGAAATCCGTTACCCTGAGGGCATGGTCAATAATAGATGGTGAAGAGGTACCGGTAGCCGATGAGGATATATATGTATACGTCGACAGGATGTTTATGGATCTTCCTATCGGGGAGGACTTCCTGGATGAGAATGGTGAGTTTACAATGGAAATGCCAGATGATATACCTGGAGACCCGGAAGGGAATATAGAGATCATTGCCAGGTTCAATGAACATTATCTTTTTGGGACAGTTGAAAACCGGCAGGTTATGCAATGGGGAGTTCCGACCCAATATGATACGGTCGCAGCCCAGAGGACCCTTTGGACACAGATCGCTCCTATCTGGATGATTGTCACTCTGACTATTCTCCTTACCGGAGTCTGGTCACATTATATATACGTAGTTATATCCCTCTTCAGGGTTAAAAGATTAGCTAAAAAAGAAAAAATGAATAATTTGGTATGATTTTAGCAGTTAATAAAAAAAATTCACATATTTGTTATACGAAATACTAATAACTAAAAGGAGAACAAAGCAATGAAAAGGAATACTATCTTATCCGCGGTAATGGTAATTTTTGCCGCAGCAATTATGATCTCTTTTACAGCTCCCGAAGATCCAAAACCATGGGAAGTGCCTGCAAAGAACAAGAGCATGGAGAACCCGGAAGAAGCAAATACTGAGTCTGTCAAGGTTGGGCGTATGCTGTACAATAAGAACTGTGCTTCCTGCCATGGGAAAACAGGTCTTGGAAACGGTACAAAGGCCAGGGGACTGGATACACACCCCGGTGACTTTTCCGGAGATTATTACCAGTCGCAGACAGATGGCGAGCATTTCTTCAAGACCAAGGCGGGAAGAAGCGAAATGCCCAAGTACGATGGCAAGGTAGACGATGAGGACATCTGGCACATAGTTAATTTCATGCGTACTTTTAAAAAGTAAGGCATAGAAAAAATACGATTTACAAGCCGGATTCCTTCTCAGGAGTCCGGTTTTATTTATTTAAGGCAACCTCACTTTTTCACCTTGGTATATCGATGCAAAAATCGATCTTAATTATGGGATTTTTTTCACAAAAAATCCTATCTTGCCGCCGAAATTGGGAAATCCCCGTTTTCCAGAGAATATGCCGTATAAATCCATAAATAATTATCTGAAATGAAACGTTTAAGATTATTGGCCGTATTGATGCTGATTGCAGGATTGGCCACACAGATGAATGCACAACTTGACACAACCGGATTATCCGGCTGGGATCAAATGTATAACTCCATGGCCTCCTGGGAAGAAGGAGCTTTTTCTGCCCATGCAACAACCCATCCTGATTATGGCTGGGGAACTTACAATATGCTCACCCATGGTCTTGTAGGAGACTCGATATATATTGTTAAACTTCTGGATGGTAATTATAAAAGGCTCTGGATCCGGGAAAAAAAGTCGATTGCAAACCGCTATTTATTCTGGTATTCAGATCTGGACGGAAGCAATGAAATGCAAATCGACCTGGCTATTAATGATTATTCCACAAAACACTTTGTTAATTACAGTTTATCGGGAGATTCCATCGTAGCTACCCAACCCGAGTATAATTCATGGGATCTGGTATTAACCCGTTTCCTACAGCCGGAACTTGGATATTATACGGTCACAGGATTCGTGGCCAACGAGGATGTTAGCATTTCAGTTTACAGCGCACCGGATTCAGTAACAGCTGCTACAGCTACCATTGCTGATACAACAACCTTTACGGACTCAATTGCAGCAATTGGAAACGGCTGGTATAAGCTCGATAATATGTCTATTGTTCCACTTGATACCCTTGTTTACTTTATCAAAGTTGCAACCGGAGAAATCTACAAACTTCAGATGACCTATTTTGAATCCGGTTATTCCGGGAAAGGGCGTGTAGGTATAAGAAAACAACGCTTAACCGGAATACCACAGAATGAATTTGTCCATGACACCCTGGTAATGGGGTCGTTCTACGCGGGAGACGTCCATTTCAGTATGAGTGTTGACACTAAATACCTGGTCAACAGGGCAAACTGGGAGATTGGTTTTAAGACTGCCCAGTTCAGCTCCTCTATCAGGGCCAATTCAGTATCCGGGGTGGAACTCTATACCTATCCTAATGCAGACGGCACTATTTGGGGACCGGCAGTATCCACTGGTCCCTCTATATCCGGGGTTTCGGACCTGAGTATATATCCTGTTCCAGCCACAGATCATATTTTTATCCGTCACCGATTGAGTACACCACATACACTGAATCTGAGCGTTTATGATCTGACCGGCAAGCTGATGGTTGACAGGACCGTAGAAACAAATGAAGGCACTGAAATGCAGCTTGATATCTCAAGTCTGAATCCGGGCATTTATATGATGCAGATTCAAAATTCTGAATTCAGGGCTGTCCGGAAATTTACGGTTCGCTAGGCAGGAAAGCATACTCAGCGTTGGACCCTGCCAATATCCATTCAGAACAGGACTTGAAGGAAGGGATGAGGTTTTTAATAAAAATAATACTGACGGGTCTGCTCGTGGGATTCCATTTCTTTGGCATCTCCGCCCAGACTACCATAACCCTGGTCGACAGTAAGACCAGTGAGCCGGTGTCCTTTGCACATGTCTGTTTTGAGAGCATGGATAAGTCGGTAATGCAAAACCTCATTGCAGATGAAAAAGGCCTGGTAACTTTCGAGCACAATATCCCTTTCCAACTGGCTGTTACCGCAATTGGTTATACTACCCTTATTGACACCATCCCCCGCTCCGGCAGCTATACCCTGAAAATGGAATACAGCAGCTTTGACATGGAAGGCGTAGTGGTTACGGCCCAGTATTCACCTCAGAAGGCGGATAAGTCTATTTACAACGTCGCAGTCATCGACAATCGTAAGATCCGCCAGAAAGGAGCTGTTAATCTTTCACAGGCTCTTAACAATGAGCTTGGAATCAGGATCAGCAACGATGCAGCACTTGGCTCGAGTATGAGTTTACAGGGACTCTCAGGTGAGCATGTAAAGATCCTCATCGACGGGGTACCGGTCATCGGACGGATGAACGGCAACATAGACCTCAGCCAGATCAATATGTACAATGTTGACCACATAGAAGTGGTTGAGGGTCCCATGTCCGTAGTCTACGGATCAAACGCCCTGGCCGGTGCAGTTAATATAATAACCAAGGAAAACACCCGTGGGAAATATTCAGCCTGGGCCAATTCCCATCTGGAATCTGTCGGTGTCTATAATTTCGACCTTGGCGGTGCCGCCAATTTCGGAAGACATTCAGTTTCCCTGACAGGCTCGAGGAATTTTTTCGCAGGGTTTTCCGATCCGGATACCAGTCGTTCCAAACAGTGGAAACCAAAGCTTCAGTATAACCTTGACGGATATTACAAGTACACCGGCGAACGGTTCGGGATAAAGGCAGACCTGCGCTATTTTGATGAAACCATTCAGAATAAGGGTCCCCTCCTGCCACCCTATCATGAGAAAGCTTTCGATACCTGGTATTATACAAATCGCCTCTCCGAAAAGATCCAGGCAGACTACAGGATCTCAGAAGGAAGGATGATGGACCTGGTGTTTTCCCACTCCTGGTATACCAGGGTTAAACATACCTACTTCAAGGACCTTACAACCCTTGAGGAAGTAATGTTGAAAGGGGAATCAGACAATGATACAACGACATTCACATCTTACCTGGTCAGGGCTACTTTTACAGATGAACAGATCTCTGATAAAATGAGTTACCAGCTGGGTACAGATATCAACCTGGAAAATGGGGAAGGAAGAAGGATACAGGACGGCAGCCAGTATATTGGTGATTACGCGGCCTTTGCAAGTCTGAAATATGAACCCTCTGCCAGTTTTTCGTTTCAACCGGGACTGAGATACGGGTATAATACCAAGTATAATTCCCCGTTGGTGCCTTCCCTGAATATACGCTACCAGCCTTCAGCAGGGGCACACATCCTTCGTGCTTCATATGCACGGGGGTTCAGGGCGCCTTCCCTCAAGGAACTCTACCTCTACTTTGTGGATATAAACCATAACCTCAGGGGCAACCCGGACCTGCAGGCCGAGTATTCGCATAATTTTAATCTTTCATGGGACCATAACCGGATGAAAAACACAAACCGGTATACATTCCAGGCGGGATTGTTCTATAATTCAATCAACAACCGTATTACCCTGGCCCTTGACTCTGCCACACTTTACTCGTATATTAATGTTGACTGGCACCGCACCGCCGGAGGAAAGCTGAATTTCAAGTATGCCCTGCACCCGAGGTTCACCTTCCAGGTTGGTCTCTTCCAGGTTGCCCGTCAGAGCGTTCTGGGGGAAGGGGATAACAGCAGTACTCCCTGGCGCCTGAGTACGGATGTGACATCCTCCACCACCTACAATTGGATGAGCCGCAACATCCGATTCCTGATCAGTTATAAATATACAGGCCGGCAGCCCCAGTTCTATTCCAATGCCGAAGGCGAGATTGAGGAAGGATTTATCGAAGGCTTCCACATGCTGGATGCCTCCGTAACCAAGTCATGGATGAACGAGCGGTTTATTCTGGGGATAGGGGCCAACAACCTCTTTAATTACACAAATATAGAATCCAGCGGACTTACTACAGGGGCCCACTCGGGAGGCGCGGGCTCCTATCCTGTTGGCTGGGGAAGATCCTGGTTTGTCAGCCTTCGTTTTAATTTTCAGAAGTTCTAGGAGATGAAATTTACCTTCAAACATATTAAACACCACTGGTCCACCTCCGCAAAGGTCTTCCCCTTAATGACCTTGCTTTCAGTGCTTCTCTCCGGGTGCTTCGAGGAGGACCAGAAGGTACTCCCTCACATCCCGGGTGATGAAATCAGTTTCGAACTTGAGAAATCAATGTATACCACCCAGTCTTTTTATGACCTTGGGACGAACAGCGTACCAGCTGACAATGAGAATGGCATATGGGTGATAAAGTTTGGGGCACTGTCAGGGGACTGGCACATAGGGATCAACTCGGCAGATTATTGGGGTGTATACCCATCCGGTACATCTGTTGAAGACAGCATTCCTGCAAATTCTCCCACGGAAGATTGGATTTTTGATCGATCAAGTGGTGATCCGGACTCTTCCGCCTTCGCGGGATGGGTTGTTTTTACAGAAGAAGACACCATATATACGGAGTTTATTTACCTTCTCGGGAAATATGACGGAATCTCCTACAAGGCAAAGACAGCTGTCCAATTCCTGCATGTTGATGATAAAGGCTACCTGTTCAGAATGAAAGACTGGCCCTCGGGGGAATGGAAAGAATACGAGATCCTGAAATCGGAGATCTACAATTATATCTACTTCAACGCCGCGAATAGAGAAACTGTAACTGGCATTGAACCGGAGATGAATAGCTGGGACCTGCTTTTCACACAGTACGGAGACATCCTTTATACCGATGACGGGATTCCCACACCTTACTATGTCAGAGGTGTTCTTCTGAACAGTTACGCCGTTACGGTCGCCGTTGATTCAGTATCGGTATTCCAGAATATAAGTTTTGAAGACCTGGTCTCTTACCGGTTCAGCACCATACAGGATATCATAGGATACGACTGGAAGGATGTCGAAGTAGATCAAACAAGCAACACCGCAGTATATACCATTCGTCCCGGTATAACCTACATCATAAGGGACACGGAGGATTTTTTCTACAAGATGAGATTCATAAGCTATTATAATGACCTTGGAGAGAAGGGTTATCCGGTTATTGAACACTCCCGGCTATGATCATATAATTAAACACCGATTGAAACCATGAAAACAGTACTTTTTATTGGAACACTCATTGTCAACCTTGCACTGATCTTTTATTCAATCGGGATAATTACCGAGCAGGTGAAGCATACCTTAAGCAGGAGAGTGCTTGGTTTTGTAAGTGTGGGACTCATTTTCGACATTACGGCAACCGTTTTAATGATCATCGGATCTGAGAACCCTGCCTTTACTGCACATGGACTGCTTGGCTATTCCAGCCTTACCGGCATGCTGGTCGATGCCATCCTGCTCTGGAGACTCGCAAAAAAGAATGGTGTTAACGCTGCAGTGCCCAAAGGGCTTCACTGGTATACAAGGATTGCGTACGCCTGGTGGCTGGCGGCTTACATCACAGGCGCACTCATCGTCTTCCTGAAATAAAAACCGGTCCCCTGTAAAAGAAGGACCGGTCCCGGTAAATCATTTGAGATATTTCAGTGGCCTTCACCCTGTCTGACCTGATAGGTGTCAGTCGCTGTAAACATGCACTGAATCCTGAGCGGATGGCAGGTAATTTATACCAAACCAGCAAATAAGCAGGACTATAAAAGCTACGCTGAGCGCCCACAAAGGAGCCTTGACCTTTTTCGGCTGGAAATGCCGGAAGTGCATATACCCGAGGTAACACAGCCAGGTAAGGAATGACCATGTTTCTTTAGGGTCCCATGTCCAGTAATGTCCCCATGCTTTTTTGGCCCATAAAGCGCCGAAAAGCAATCCAAGTGTCAGAAATGAAAATCCGACGTAAACCAGGTTATCGGCCAGCTTCAGGATGATTGCGTTCAGCTGCTTGTAATACACCTGGTATAATCCCAGCAGAGCGATCACAGAGGAAAATGCAAGCACCGCATAGGCGAAAATATACACGATCACATGTGGCACAAACCATGGTGATTGCAGGGCAGGCATCAGGGTCTTGCTGTAGGTCTCCGGGTTCATGTAATTGATCAGAAGGAACAGTGTTGCCATTCCCAGTGCAAAATACATGAACAGTTTGTATCTCCACCGGAACCAGGTGACTATTCCTACAAAAGGAAGGAATATCGAATACCAGAGACGCGTCTCGCCCAGGGTCCTCAGCGGTGGGCGTTCCAGGTGTATCCATAGTAAAATTGCAAATAGTATCATGGCCAGGTTTCCCAGAATCACCAGGCCAATTCCTGCGTTCTCGGTCCATTTCCCTTTTGAGGAAAATCCCATCAGTGAAGCTCCGAGCAACCAGCTCAGAAATGTTACACCGGCAAAGGCCGGAAAATTTATCCAATCCATCTTCAATTAATCTTTAGTTGTGCTACCCGTCCAGAAAATGTATGCGGCTCCGGCCAGCAGCATAAAAATACCCGCATAAACCAGAGGCAACCATGGGTCTCTTACCGCTTCAATCACGGAAACCTGTGACCATTTGCCCATTTTTTCATCGTATGACTGCTGGTAAAGCGTCCATCCCCGGTACTTGAATGGTTTGTTGACTTCTATCCTGACCTCGATCTCACCCTCCTCCGGATCTACGATCACCAGGTCTGAGGCGAACTTCTTTGGCTCGGGGAAAGTCATGGCCAGGTATAAATTCTGGTCAAGAGGCATATGGTTATACATGGTGGCAAAACTGCCGCATGAGACCCAACCCACTCTTGGGGGTTCCGGACCTGTACTTATTACTCTGACAAAAGCAGCAGGGGCTGATCCGACGGAATCCCATTTGATATACCCGCTGCCCGTAAACTTTGCATCAGGCAGGAACTCCAAAATCTCAACCTCCCAGTCCACCAGCTGAAGTTTCATCCCCTCTTCAACGATTTTACTATTGAGGATTATAATCCCAAGCTTGCTGTCGTGGATGGCTCTACGGGAAATGTTGTAAATGAAGACGGACAGTCCGTTAAAATCGTTGAAGAGGGGATGAAACTTCAGCTGGTGGACTGGGAGGTTGAGATTTTGGAGGTCCTGCCTGATGCAAAGTTTACGGGCAGCGGGTATATCAAATGGGATTCCGTCGGATCAGCCCCTGCTGCTTTTG
>DRHS01000225.1 GCA_011053095.1 Bacteroides sp. | reverse complement strand
GGTAGTATCAACCGATATAGAAACGATGTTCGCTATCACATCATCGCTGACCATTTCCAGAGATTTTATTAAAGTCTGCTCCAATCCATCCAGGTAGTCTGAAGGATGTTGTCTGAACCGGTTCTTTGAAGGATCACAATACTTTCCTTCTTTCCAATGGGGATAGTAAAAGACCGAAGTAGCCAGTTCTTCACCGGTGGAGGTATTAACAATCAGTGAGCGAACATCGTTTCTATATCGGTTGATACTACCGGCTCAACACCGGTAGCGGTGAACCATGAGGGAGTGCCCCTGTCTCTTACTCCTGAATTTGCAGAAAACCCCAATGCTATGTTTGTGCTCTGGAAAGACCATACTGCATTGAAAGAAGCGGAAGAAATCAATGCCCTCTCAAGGAACTGGGAGGAAGATTATACCAGATATGAGGGAGGGATTTATTCTTCTGAATGGTTCTGGGCCAAGGTGCTTCATATATTGAGATCGGATGATGATGTTCGAAATGCTGCATATTCATGGGTAGAACATTGCGACTGGATCCCGGCAGTTCTGGTGGGCGATACAAATCCAAAAAATTTAAAGCGAAGTCGTTGCGCTGCTGGCCATAAAGCCATGTGGCATGAAAATTTTGGTGGCTTACCTTCTGAAGAATTTCTTGTTGAACTTGATCCTCTTCTGAAAGGTTTGAAAAATAATCTTTTCAGGGAAACCTATACCTGTGACATGAAGGTTGGCAATCTTTCAGAAGAGTGGGCAGAAAAGCTGGGACTGTCCACCGAGGTTGTTATTGGTGCCGGAGCATTCGATGCACATCTCGGTGCTGTTGGCGGTCAGATTGAACTCAATTACTTAAGCAAGGTAGTGGGCACATCCACCTGCGATATGTTAATCGCTCCCAAAGAGGTGATAGGTGATAAACTGGTGGGTGGTATTTGCGGTCAGGTTGACGGTTCAATTCTGCCTGGTATGGTGGGACTGGAAGCCGGTCAGTCAGCTTTCGGAGATATATATGCATGGTTTTCAACAATGCTCATGTGGCCGGTCCAGGAGATTATTGCAAAAATGAACTGGCTGGATGATGATACTATAGACAGGATTCATAAAGAAACTTCTGAAAAAATGATAGCTGAATTAAGTGCTGCAGCCTCAAAAGTACCTCTGGAGGAATCTTCAGTTGTTGCACTTGATTGGATGAATGGCAGAAGAACACCCGATGCCAATCAGGAGTTGAAAGGTGCTATTGCCGGTCTGACATTAGGATCAGATGCTCCACGAATCTTCCGTGCCCTGGTTGAGGCTACTGCATTCGGATCGAAAATGATCAACGATCGTTTCATCTCTGAAGGAGTCAGAATCGATGGAATCATTGCATTGGGTGGAGTAGCCAAAAAATCTCCCTTTGTAATGCAGATCCTTGCGGATGTTCTGGATATGCCAATAAAAGTAGCTGCCTCGGAACAGGCTTGTGCACTGGGATCAGCCATGGCAGCTTCCGTAGTAGCAGGTGTACACCCTGATATTCCTGCCGCCCAGAAAGCTATGGGCGGAGGTTTTGACTCAGAATATCAACCTGACAGTGAGAGAGCATCTATCTATAAATCGTTTTATGAGAGGTATAAACGATTTGGAGAGTTTGTAGAAGGAGAGCTAAAATAAACTTTTACCGGTTCACCCTGCCTGAGGTATCTCCTCCCATGATGTTTTCAACTTCTTTCACGGTTACGCGGTTATAATCTCCATAGATGGTATGTTTTAGGCAGGATGCTGCAACAGCAAAATTCAGGGCAGACTGTAAATCATCTTTATAGGTAAGCAACCCGTAAATCAGTCCCCCCATAAATGAATCACCACCACCAACCCGGTCGACAATATCTGTTATCTGGTAAGTTGGTGCTTTATAAAGAGTATCACCATCGTACAACACTCCCGACCAGGAATTATGATTTGCACTCACGGAACCCCGTAAAGTGGTAATAACCATTTTACAGCGGGGAAACTGTTTCATTATTTTTTGGGATACAGAGAGGTAAGCATCTGCCTCCACATGTCCGCTCGTTACAT
The DNA here is from genome assembly GCA_011053095.1 of Bacteroides sp. GTDB lineage: Bacteria > Bacteroidota > Bacteroidia > Bacteroidales > SM23-62 > SM23-62. The sequence continues at coordinate 1,503 of DRHS01000225.1, read as the reverse complement.
CAACTCCATCCGGATGAATATCCAGGACCTTTGCAGCATCTTCCTCATTCCCCAGAATAACATCGCATCCCTGCACCATACCGGGCATTACTTCAAGTGCTGTTTTACTGTACTTCCAGAGATTTTTACGATAATTCAGGTCAGTTGAAACCGTAATTCCTTTATCATTTGCTGCCTGGATGGCCTCTTTGCAAACCAATGCGGCAGATTCGGATATTGCCGGTGTAATACCGGTCCAGTGAAACCATCCGGCTCCCTCAAACACCTTGTCCCAGTCTATCATCCCGGAAGTTATTTCTGAGATTGCCGAATTTGCCCTGTCGTATATTACCTTGCTGGAACGGCTGACGGCACCCGTCTCAAGAAAGTAAACACCAATCCGCTCACCTCCATATATGATCAGGCTTGTATCCACACCCAGTCCCCTTAATTCATTGGTGCAGGATTTTGCTATATCGTTCTCAGGCAGTCGAGTAACAAAACTTACGGGTATCCCATAATTTGCAAGAGAAACTGCAACATTTGCCTCTCCCCCACCGAAGGTTGCGTCAAATTGATTCGATTGCTCAAAACGCTTATACCCCGGAGCTGAGAGCCGTAACATTATTTCCCCGAATGTGATTACTTTCTTATCCATTATATTGTCTGTTAATAATAGCTTCAGGCAACCTAGAACCTATCTGCCAGAGGCATGCGAAAATACTAAATTTAACAGAGCTATGAAAAGTATAGTCCCCCGTTAACATCAATATTAGCCCCGGTAATAAATGATGATTCCTCAGAGACCAGGTAAGCAACCAGGTCTGCTACTTCAGCAGGGTCTCCTTCCCGGCGCAAGGGTGTACCTGCAGCCACATTTATTTTTTGTAAACCTGTCATGAAATGATGTATTAATCAATCCTGGACACACTGCATTTACCCTTATTTTTTTTGGTCCAAGCTCCTTAGCCATTGCCCGGGTGAATGTCATTACTGCAGCCTTGGACGATGCATAGGCTGTAGCTCCAGGCCCACCGCCATCACGAGCTGCCTGTGATGAGAAGTTAACTACAGAACCACCGTCTGTCATTTTTGAGACAGCAGCTTTTGTAGCCAGGAATGCAGTTTTGGCATTAACATCCATAATAAAATCCCAGAATTCAACGTCCATTTCTTCAATGGTTTTTCTTGCCACCAGTCCACCGGCAACATTCACCAGTCCATCGATCTTCTCACCATATGCAAAACATGCTTCTTCAATGAGCCGTAGGGTATCTTCTTCCTTTGTCATATCACCCTGAACGATTATGCCTTCTCCCCCAGCTTCTTTTACCTGTTTCAGAGTATCTTCGGCATTTTCGGGATTTGCAAAATAATTAACTGGGGTATGCACATGTTACATACGCTTAATTAGTTTATATTCAACAGGTTCATGCGTTACTGCTTGTTCAACTAATCTTTGAAATAAGAGTCCCCTGCTATTTGATTTTCGTCTATTGTACCTAAAAGTATATTCATCCAAAT
>DRHS01000224.1 GCA_011053095.1 Bacteroides sp. | reverse complement strand
GTTCTATTTTGCGTTAAAATCATATTTATCGGCAATATTGCCACATCATTTATCAAATTCCGAGAATACAGTATTCTCCGTCGTTTGAAAAAGGGGGTTATCGGAGCGGACTCACTATCTTAGTATAAGGATTATAAAAAGACAAGAATTTATAAGATCCAAATTATGAACAACAAAACATTTACTGCAATTTTCTTTTTAAACATTTTTCTAATCGCAAACCTTAGCGCCCAAACCGTTGACAAACCGTTAAGGCCTGAAGGGAAGAAAGATCCAGATGGTGAGACCCTGATAATTCAAGGTCGGGACCAGAATGCAGGATCCTGGAATGGTGGACTGAAATCAGCGGAAGTTGATTTTGGTACGGCACCTTCCTGGAACTGGGTTGAAAGTTTCAGCGGTTCCGGGTCTGACTGGACCCAGGATGTGGCAACAGATTCAGAAGGGAATGTTTACCTGGCAGGTTATTTCTCGGGAACAGTAACTATAACGCAGAAGAATCTTGTTTCCGCCGGGGATAAAGATGCATATGTGGCAAAGTTTGACAGGTTGGGTAAGCTTGTCTGGATTAATCAGATAGAGTCGGTTCCCGGATCCAGGATTTATTTATGGGAATTGACGATTGGACCCGATAACAGCGTTTATGTTGCAGGAGGATATAAAGGCAATGTTACCATCGGCGGAATGGCTATGTCGAATGCCCGTGACTATAGTATGTTCATGGCGAAACTTGATGGATCAGGGCAGTTAGTCATGGTAAGGGAAAACGGTACCAGTGACGATAACGAACTTGGATTTGATATCGACCTGGATGACCTGGGAAATATTTTTGTACTTGCAACCCAGGGGGCCAATGTTGACAATAAAGCAGCCCCATCCATCCTGGTTAAGTACAATCCGGCAGGAGACATTCTCTGGGAGCGCTTATTCGACGAACGAATCAGTGCACTGGATGTTGCTAACAGCTCGCTGTTTATTACCGGTTCTCTGCAAAGTACTTATGGTGAACGTACCGGTTTTATGGATGGGATCCTGGATACGAATGTTACCTTACTTCACCCCTATGGTTACGAGGATGCTTTTGTAGCAAAGGCTGATCTTGATGGTGTATTCCAGTGGGGAACTATGGTAGAGCATCTGGATTCAACTATTGGGGACAGCTATTCAGATCATATTTATGCAGATGATAACGGGAACGTTTATTTCAGCGGTAGATTCAGGGATGAAATTACCCTGGGCATGTTCAACAACGTATATGCCCAATCCGGACAGGATACCTATCTCGCCAGAGCAAATCCTGACGGGAGGATTTTATGGGGGATAAATTATTTTGAAGTAAATGAAGGCATACAGCCGGATGTAGATGGTTCAATACTCGTATCAGAAGGTCCAAATCTTGTAACAGTGGATACAATGTTTGGCGATTTCTATCCACGCACTCAGCTCGAATATGCCCCCCGGGCGTTTGCTACGTTTATTGATACAGGCAATACCATTGTAAATGCCCGATATGCTGCAGGTTTGAGGAATGGGAATATGGTTATCAGCAAAAATGATGTCAATTTCAGTGCGGCATGGCTGGTTGAGTTTACAGGTAATTCAGGGTCCGGGGATGTTTATGGTATAGCAACGGACGATATAGGTTATTTTTATGTCTATGGTAAAGCCAGCGGGAAGCTGGATTACTTTGGTAAAATCCTGAGCAATTGTTCATTTTTGAGCAAGCATAGCATTTCCGGAGATCTTATCTGGATAAAAGAATTCCCCGGGCTGTTCCTGAATATAGGGAACGAAATCCCTATAGCCATTGATAAGGACTTTAAGAACCTGTATATAACAGGTAGATATACCGGAGATTTTGATCTGGCCGGTGATGCAAGTCTGTTTACTGCCCAGGACCAGTATGAATTTTTTGTGGCCAAATACAGTACCTCCGGTGAATTCGAATGGGTATATGAAGGATACTTCGATCCACAGGAATTAGCTGTGGCTCCTGACAACAGCGGGAATGTTCTATTGAGCGGAATATACTCCGATCATATCAATATAGGAGGAATTCCCATTACACATCAGGGAGGTGACGATGCATTTCTTACCAAACTTAATTCAACCGGTGAACCGGTCTGGGCCTTCGGCCTGGGTGGAGATAATATTGAGTACATGTGCTATGTGGCTACCGATGCTTCGGACAATATTTACCTGGCCGGTGAGTTTCTTTCCGAGAACCTTACGGTAGGTTCCACCCAGCATGTTATGGCAGAAGGGGATGGGAATGTATTTGTCTCCAAATTGGATAAGGACGGCAATGTGATCTGGATAAAAACGAAGGCAGGATCACCTGTTCCCGGTAATGATTATAGTAGCTGGCCTACAGGACTGGTAACGGACCCTGCAGGAAATGTCTTTATCAAAGGATGGCATGGCGATTCAGCCTATTTTGATTCCCATTTGCTTAGATCTACACATGGTCCATATAGTTATTACAATGCAAAGCTTGATACAGACGGCAATACTGTTTGGGTCAATAGCATCAATGAAAAACAATACGGTTTTGATTACAATTTGTTTGATGTAGATGATGCCGGAAATGTTTACCTCGGTGCCCAGGCCAGGGATACCCTCTGGTTCGGTTCAGATTTCACTTATACTGAAGTTCAGCAGGGTGATTATGATCTGTTTGTAGCCCAGTACAAGGCCAATGGTGATCTTGGATGGGTGAAAACCATAGGGGGGGATCGAAATTATAGTAACATGCGTTCCGTTGCTGTCATGGATGCAGACAGGATTTTTGTTGGGGGATATATCGGCAGTACTGCCGAGTTTGATGATATTACAATAAGTTCAAGTAATAGAAGCGGATTTATTGCCATGTTAACGTCAGCCAGCAAGCCAAAGATTACCTATATAAAAAAGGATGTTACCGTGAATGGAGGAAACAACGGGTCGATTGATGTAAGCATAAGTGGTGGACTGCCACCGTTTACCTATGCATGGAGCAACGGTGCTGTAACAGAGGATATAACCAAGCTATTTGCTGGTGAATACAGGATTACAGTGAGTGATGCCGCCGGTGGTACCAATTACCAAGTAATAATGATTGATGAGCCTGAAGATACTGTTTGCAACATTTCCGCTAGATTCAGGTTATCGGCTGCGGATCTCTCCTTAGAAACGGAAAATAACTCTTCCGGGTTGAACAACAGCTATTCCTGGTCATTTGGAGATGGTTTCCAGTCCAACGAGTTCCAACCGGTCCGCACTTACGACAAACCCGGTTCATATGAAGTTTGCTTGACCGTATTCGACAGCCTGACAAACTGTTTCGATGAAGTCTGCCAGGTCATCGAAGTAGGCCAGGTGGTATGTGCAGCTGATTTTGAGTTCTATTACGATACCACTGTAGCCAACAAGATTGTGTATACCAGTACTTCCACGGGACCATTATATAGTTATATGTGGCTTTTTGGTGACGGAAATGTTTCAACCGAAGAAAATCCCACTCATATCTATCAGCAGAATGGATATTATGATGTTTCTCTCATTGTTGTTGACCGGAACGGTAATTGCATGGACCAGGCAACTGCTTCGATTTTAGCGGGCACAGCAGAATGTAATGCAGATTTCTCATATTATATTGATGCCGCTTCGGGTACAGCTCATTTCAGCAGCAAGGATCCAAACGATGGCAGCATATATTACTGGTTGTTCGGAGATGGATCCACATCAACTATAAAGGTTCCTGTCCATAAATATACGTATCCGGGATTCTATAAAATCAGCCTGAGTGTTTATGATGAGCTCTCAGGTTGTATAGATGAAAAGTCAAAGATCGTACTGGTCGGGTCAGGTGGTGATGTCGAGGCTGATTTTATCTACCAGACTCAGGAAACCGGTACCAATGTCAGTTTCCAGGACCAGTCACTGGGAGATGATATGAGCTATTTCTGGGATTTTGGGGATGGAACCAATTCCGTTAAACAAAACCCCATCCATGATTTTGTGGTTGATGGATACTACAATGTTTGCCTGAACGTTTACGGAGCGAACGGACTGCAAAATATCACCTGCAAGAGGGTCTTTGTGGGTCAGGATGCATCCACAGAGTGTTTGGCGGATTTCACCCTGCTGGTCGATAACGACAGCAGAACAGTAATCTATTCTGATATTTCATTTGGTAATCCTGATCTATATGTCTGGGATTTTGGAGACGATAATACTTCTGATGTGAAGGATCCTGAACATACCTACCAGGATGCCGGCTACTATCTGGTTCAACATATGGTTGAGAATACGGCAAATAATTGCAAGGATTATGCCTTTAAGCTGGTGAATGTTGATTCTGAAGAGAGACTGGTTGCTGGATTTGGCTTCCTCATAGACAGTACCAACAAGAAGGCTGACACTTATCCGGTTGACTTTATTGGGGTTTCACTGGGTGATGCCGGTAAGCTGAAATGGGATTTTGGAGACGGTAACATCGACACCACCTCGCTATCACCGCAGCATAATTATAGTCAGCCGGGGACCTATACGGTTTGCTTATACCTTTCAGATCCAAACACCGGGCAATCAGATACAACTTGCCAGGTCATCACGGTCTCAACGAGAGGTACGGTTGGTCTGGGTTCAGTTGGAGAGTCTGTTATCAACCTTTCCAGCTACCCGAATCCGTTCAATGATTACAGTACTGTAGTATTCGAATTGAATGACCCTGCATTTGTTGACCTGGCCCTATACGATATGATGGGCCGAAAGGTGAAGCAGCTTGTACGGGATAAAAGCGAAGCCGGGAAGCATCAACTGGAATTGAAGGGCTCTGAATTTGAGGGAGGACATTATTACTTATTACTCCGTACCTCAGATTCAGTACAACGTAAGGTTATAACTATATTAAGATAGGATTGGGTAATGGCCAGGTTTGGATTTCTAAACCCTGCCATTATTTTAAGTCCTAATCGCTCAACCAGCAACAAACGTCAAAAACCAGGATTCAACAACTTTCTCCTAAAACTTCCATTTCATTTCTACCCAAAGTTCGTCACCCAATTCCCACCAGCGATTTATGGTAGAGCGAGCTGCAGCATTTGAGTATTCAGTAAGAAATTCTTTGCACAACTGAGTTTCTTCTCCTTTTTCTGCATTCTTCCTATCCTGTTTCAAAAGCTTCATCGCTTGTTTTTCAACAATCTCTTTCCCAATTCCCCAGTTAACCATAGCCAGGCGGTTGGTTCGTGTAAAAGCCCACAGGGCAGCCTGACGGCTAAAATATTTATGTCCACAGGTATTAAAGCTTTCTGGGAGGCTTAAATTTCCACAATATATAGGAATTCGCGGACTGAGACGAGGCACATCGAGACCAAACCAAATCTTCCCACCAATTTCATCGGGCATATCATCGCGCAGTTGGGCAATCCATGAGTAAGAACAATATTGAACAGAAATAGGTCGGTGACGGACAACCGCATCTTTTTCAAGCGAATTTAACAGGTTTCTCCGATTGGTAGAAAGCCAGGGATGGGCGGCAGGACTTACAATTGTATCAACAACCTGCATCTTTCCATCCTCATCGCGTTCTTTCTTTTCAACTTTTAAATCGCGGATCATTTCATATTCTGTGCCATCGTAGGTGGTTTGGTACAATTCTACTACTTGTCTGATGTTTACTTTCTCATCTACTTTTACCGAAAAAGGAAGCTCGTCACTATCAAATTTTAGATTCAGACTTGGAGCCAGGGTACTTAAAACATAAAATTCACGAATATTAAAGGGTTTGCCTCCGCTATATGCTTTCCAAAATTTAAAAGTTTCTTTACCATCCCAGTATCCCATTTTTTCTGCGACATCAAAAACATTTTCCGATGCCATAAAATAGTCTTGATTATCGAGGTTAATCTCTCCAATTCGTGAGATATTTGCCGAAATACCTACATGGTCATCCGGAATTCGTTGTGCTGCCCAAACGCCACCAATTTTATCCGGACCTTCACCAAGAATCTCCAATTGCCATACTTCTTTGGTGTCGGCAATGGTAATACATTCACCAGCATCGGCATAACCATACTCTTTGATCAATTCGCCGATTAGTTTTATGGCAGCACGGGCTGTCGTACAGCGTTGCAAAGCAATCCGTTCTAATTCTTCAATAAGGAAAAGACCATTTTTATTGATCAACTCTTCTTTACCACTAAAGGTTGTTTCTCCAATTGCCAGTTGTTTTTCATTCAAACAAGGGTAAGCTGTGTTTAAATAGGCATAAGTTTCTTTTGCCTGTGGAATTTCACCTTTCAATTCCATGCCATCTTTGCTCCATACAGTGTGTGTGTGCATGGTACCCCAGTAAACTTTGTGAGTAGTGTCCCGCTCAAACTTTTGTGCCGGGACAAACTCCATCCATGTACGGTAATAGGCGTCGCAGGTGTGAGCTGTAATTACCGATCCATCGTCGGTGGCATCTTTACCAAGCATAATACTAGTGCAACTCTGGTTTCGAAAAAGCTCTTCTTCCTGAGCATAAGAAAAAGTTGAAATAAAAAGTACAAGAATGAAAAGAATGTAATAGCGATAAAATTTTGACATGGTAATTTCTTTTGTTCGATCTTCAAAAATAGAAGAATAGCCGTATCAATTGACACTGATACGGCTTCTATTTATTCAAGCAGGTTGAGGTTTATTTAAACCACCTTATATTCTGGACTTTCCCTTTGCGAAGGATTGTAACATTGAATGGGGTTTTGGCGGGCAGCTCGATTACAAAATCGGCGATTTTGGCGATATTTTCCTCTGAGGTGACTGGGATGTCATTGATTGCGAGGATAATGTCTCCTCCGACAAGGAATTCCTGATCAGCAATCACCATTTTAATATATCCTCCTTTTATTCCTGCAAAGTAGGCCGGGGATTTATCCGTAACGCTTTCAATAAGGATTCCGGCAGATTGAGGAAGGTTAAATATTCCTGCAAGTTCATCAGAAAGAAGCACCGGTGTTACGCCCCACCAATAACTTGGCTTGTCGACGAGAAGATTACGGGCAATTTCTGTAGTAGCTGCAAAACCTATTCCTTCAAATCCGCCCGAGCGACTTAGTATGGAACTGGAAATACCAATGACCTCTCCATTCATGTTGAATACGGGTCCGCCTGAATTTCCGGTGTTAATTGCAGCATCGGTCTGAAAGAATTCTGCCTCATTAAAACTACTGGTCATCTTGCCTAATTTGTGCCGTCCGCTTATGATGCCGGCTGAAAGGGAGTATTCAAGTCCCATAGGTGCCCCAATCACAAATACCGGGTCTCCAACTTTGACAAGATCTGATTCTCCAATTTTTGCTACTGTAGGGTTTTTAGGAGCTGTCTTGAGTTTGATCAGGGCCACATCTGCCTGGTTTGCCAGATTGGTGATACGGGCCGGGATCTCTTGTCCATCACTAAATATCACCATAATCTCGGCCGCATCATTTACCACATGAGCTGCAGTTACAACCATTCCGTCTTCAGAAACAAGAAAACCGGATCCGAGTCCCCCGAACTCCATCTGCTGGTATGGATTTCCTAATCCGGTATTTTGTTTGGAAATTACATGGATGACAACAACGGAGGCTTTAACTTCATCAAATAATTCGGATAAATTCTGGCTAAAGCCAGTTGCAAGCGCAAAGGATAAGATAACTGCAAAGACTAATACTTTTTTCATGGTTTCAAAATTTATGGATTCATTTTTCAAATTTCAATAACAGAGTGCTTCCTACGCATATAATACCTTATTAAATATACATATACTATTAGAAAACTGCCAAGTACACCGACAAAATTATAGGCTACATCAATATAATTAAATGTCCTGCCGGGTACATGCAACTGAATATATTCCGTAAGAAGAGAGAAGCTTATGATCACTACAAACATCAGGAAGAGTTCAAGTTTGCGGATGCTGAAATTCCTGTCACTTCGCCATAGTATATATAAGCTTGCAAATGCGAAATAAGCAAGGAAATGTTCCAGGTAATCCCATCGGAAACTTGATCCATTCTTGCTAACGACTTCCTTGGAATATGGCATCACAGATAGAAGAATAATTAGCAAAGTCCAGATAATGAACAGGATAAGCCAGATTTTTTTCATATTATAGAAGTTCAGAATTTTCATGGGAGAACCAAAAATAGTCAAATAATTGTTTTCTAAGGTAAACTGGTTAGATATCAGGGTAGTCTCCGTGTTTAGTGTGTAAATATCAAGGGCAACCTTTGAACCAGGTACTGAGTCTTTATAACAGGAGAAAGCATGAAGAAAAAAGCCGATATATTGAAAAAAACCATCGCTGGAATTGATTATGGCAGCAAGTATGCAGGAACCACAGTCATGTGCTATAATTCAGCTCATAAAGTAAGGTTTATTTCCTCTTCCAAGAATGCTGACGCAGACTCTTTTCTGCTTGCCGAACTTGCTTATCTGCACCCAGATCTTATCATGATAGATGCTCCGCTTTCACTACCGGGCGTGTTCTGGCTTGGGAATGGTTATAATGATCATTTTTTCAGGAAATGTGATAAGGAACTCCAGGCAATGTCTCCCATGTTTCTTGGTGGACTGACAGCAAGGGCTATGGGACTCCGGAAGTTTATTAATGGAATGGGTAACCGGATGGTGGAGACCTATCCCAGAAAACTGGTCGATATTCTCAACCTTCCTGCATCTGGGTACAAAAATAAAAAAGCTGACCTGCCAGAATTTGTAACTCACCTTGTAAATACCCTTGGAATAAGACTTAATCAGGAGCAGATAACATCCTGGCATCATCTGGATGCCCTGCTGGCCTTTTTATCAGGTCTCCGTTACCTGGAACACAGAAGCCAGGAATTCGGTGTGCCGGAAGAAGGGGTCATCGTAGTCTGATTATGATAGCTTCTTTCGGATCAGCATGATCCCGTCACGCACCGGAAGAATGACCTGTTCCACGAGCGGATCTTCGCTAATCGTCCTGTTAAAGGCAATAACACCCTTCGTAAAGTGATCTCCGGATTCGGGTACTTCCAGTACCTTGCCTCCCCAGAGTGCATTGTCGGCCATAATGAATCCACCGTTATTTAGCTTAGGGAATACCAGCTTGTAATATTCGAGATATTCATCTTTATCTGCATCCATGTATACCAGGTCGAAAGTATCCTCCAGAGTTGGTATTATTTCCCGTGCATCACCGATAAGCAGGCTGATTTGGTCTCCAAGTCCTGATTTCTTTATAAAACCATGGGCAAAATCTGTGATCTCGTCGTCTCTTTCGATGGTAATGAGATTACCGTTATCAGCAAGGCCTTTTGCCAGGCAAATGGTGGAGTATCCGGTAAAGGTTCCGATCTCCAGAATTCTTTCCGGACGAATCATATGGCTTATCATTTCCAGGATCATTCCCTGCAGGTGTCCCGTGATCATCTGTGGATGTACAGTTTTTAGCCAGGTGCTGCGTTCCAGTTCAGCCAGGATGGGGTCCTGGGGACTGGTATGGTTGAGGATATATCTTTCCAATCCGGAGTCAGAATAATTCATAATGTAGATTTTAAATGTAGGTCAGACTTGAGAGTTTTTTCTCATCGAGGACTTCGTTGGCAATCTCCAATATCTCCTCTGAATTAATCCGGTTGATCTTATTCCCGATTTCTTCGAGATTGTCTATCTTATTGTAAACCAGGTAACTCTTGGCCATAGAAAGCATTAGCGTATCATGATTTTCTGAGGATATTGCGATCTGGCCGAGCAACTGCCGCTTGGCCCGGTGCAACTGAAGTGTTCCCAGCTTCTGATCTCGCAACCTTGCAAATTCCCGCATTACAACTTTCCGGCTGCGCTCAAGTTTGGTCTTATCACTTGAAAAATAGATGCTGAGGACTCCGGTATCTGAATAGGGACTGAAATTAGACTCAGTGTGGTAGGAGTAACCATTTTTCTCCCGAAGGCTCATGTTCAGCCTGGTATTCAGTCCGGGTCCACCAATGATATTATTCAGAAGGTGGAGTCCGATTCTCCGCTCATGTTGCAGATCATATCCCATATTTCCTATAATACAATGTGCCTGAAAAGTGTCCTTTTGGGAAGTGATCTGGCTTGAGTTGTATTCCCCCAGTGCGGGCCTGGGTCCCTTTCTGGGATTCTCCGCTATAACACCAAAATTCCTGTTAACTGATTTTTTGAATCTTCCCCCAGGAATATCTCCCACACAACAGATTACCATTTCATCCGTATTGTAATGATTCCTCATAAATTGTATTACCCCCTTGCGGGAAAATCCGGACAGACTTTCCGGCGTTCCAAGAATATTTCGGCCGATTGAATCACCCTTGTAGATCAAATCCTCGAAGTCGTCAAAAATTAGTTCCGCCGGGCTGTCCAGATAGGAATTTATCTCGTCAATAATAACTTCCTTTTCTTTTTTAATTTCTTTCTCGGGGAATATAGAATCAAACACAATATCCTTAAGAAGTTCCAAAGCCCGGGAATAGTCTTCCTTCAGAAACGAGGCATAGATACATGTTTCTTCCTTGGTTGTATAGGCATTAACCTCACCTCCTACATCTTCCAGACGGCTCATGATATGATAGGCCTTCCTCTTTTTTGTACCCTTGAAGACCATGTGTTCAATGAAGTGGGCCATACCGTGTTCAAGGGCCATCTCGTCTCTCGATCCGGTATTGATGATCAGTCCCACATGTGCTATCAGACCGGTCACCCTCTGGTGAACCACCCTGATTCCATTCTCCAGTCGATAGGCTTCGTATTCCATTCAGTTAAAATTGCATACAAAAATACGATTAATGACCAATTAAACATCCAAAACCAGAATGTGAAAAATATCATAAAAAGAAAAAAAGATGCATAAAACTTATTATATTTATATAAGTTTATATAACCACCTTGAGTATTAGACTATTAAAGAAGAAGAATCATGAAGACCACAGTAGTAGTTTTATTTATTCTATTTACCACTTTCGGAGTATGGGCTGAATCAACCGAGCCGGTTGTCGGAGGCTCTGACCCCGCTACAAATGCAAATGTTCCCACGGGAAATCTTTCAGGTGTCATACTTGACGAGGGATCTGAAAATCCAGTCGAATTTGCAACTATCGGTGTGTATAGTTCGGAGGATTCTTCATTGGTAACAGGATCCATTACTGATGCCAGCGGAAAGTTCCGAATTGAGAAAATTCCTCACGGAGACTACTATGTGGATGTCAGGTTTGTCGGATATGCAAATCAGAGGGTAGAGCAGGTCGGCATTTATGATTCGAAAGTGGATATGGGCAATATTGCCATACAACCATCTAGCCGTAACATTGATGAGGTGGAAATCGTTGCAGAGCAAGCTAGCGTTCAATACAAACTTGATAAGAAAGTAATCAATGTAAGTTCTCAGCTTACAGCTGCAGGGGGTTCTGCGATTGATGTTCTTGAATCTGCACCTTCTATCCGGACAGATGTAAACGGCGATATCCTACTTAGAGGAAGTACAAGTTTCACTGTTCTTATCGATGGCAAACCCAGTATGCTCGATGGCAACAATGCACTTCGCCAGATACCGGCTGCCAATATCCAGAGCCTGGAGATAATGACCAATCCCTCAGCCAAGTACGAACCAGACGGAACTGCCGGGATTATCAATATCGTCACCAAAAAGAATCGCCAGGCCGGGATTAACGGGGTCGCTTCAGCATCCTATTTTTCTTCCGGGCAGTACAGTGCCAACCTGAACCTCAACAGACGGTATGGAAAACTGAACCTGACGGGCGGTATAAGTGCAAACCATCGCATCACACCCTGGAACTGGCAGCGGTCAAGAATTACGGATGTCAACGATACTATTCGGACCATTGAAGGTGATGGGGAGTTTGACTGGGGATTTTCAGGGCAAAATCTGCAACTGGGTGCGGACTATTCAATGAACGAACGCAATTTCTTTTCATTTCAAGCAACTGCTATGAATGGAAGGTTTGGATTCAACCATGCTGCGAATTTTATGGAATATACCCAGCCGGCAACAGAAGATTTATTCTACAGAGAAGATAATTTGTTCAATGTCAAATGGAAGAACATGGGCTATAATTTTAACTGGCAACATGATTTTGACGAGCTTGGACAGAAACTAAAGGTGAACGCATTTTATAAAAGATCCATAAACGATAACGGAAACGAATCATATACCCAGGAATTGGATGAAAACGGGAATCCCATTGGTAACGTTCCCGCCAGACAAAGGACGGTTACTGAAAAGTATTCCAACCAGTACAGGGTCAACCTGGATTACGAAAAGCCCATTCTTAAAACATCAAAATTTGAGGCAGGATATCAGGGTGATTTCAATACCTCACCTGAACAATACCAATGGCAGGTGTATGATCCGGACCTGGGTGACTGGCAGACGGATCCTGTTAAAAGCAGTAATAATGATTACAGAAGAAATGTACAGGCAGGCTACATGATCTTTTCCAGCCAGAACAGGATTCTTGATTTCCAGGGGGGACTGCGAACAGAATATACTGATCGTGAAATCTATGCTGAGAATGTTGATGAGAGATATACTGTCAACAGGTTTGACTTTTATCCTTCAATGAGCTTGAGCAAGGGATTTGGTAACGGTCACCAATTGCAGGCCAGTTTGAGCCGCCGGATACAGAGGCCACCGGGCTGGAAGCTTTGGCCAATGGAAACTTATATGGATCCCAATACCGTTTACAGAGGCAACCCCGAACTCGAACCTGAATTTTCCAATTCTTACGAATTGAACTATATGAAGAAGTTCGGAACGAATTTTATCACAATTGAAACCTACTTCAGGAATACGGTGAATGATATCAACTGGGTATTCAGTATCAGGGAAGACGGCATTACCGAACAAACCCACGCTAATGTTGATGAGGTTAATTCACTGGGTTCTGAATTCCTGGCGAATTTCGGAATTACTAAATGGTGGACTATTATGGGCTCAGTCGATTTCTTCCGGCGAGAGGTTGATTCCCGCAATATCGGGGTAGTTAAAAGAACAGCCAATTCTTTTAACGGGAAACTTGACAACAGCTTCAAATTTTCCCGGGGGACCAGGTTACAGGTTTCCTCCAGGTTCTATGGAGAGGCCCTAAATGCTCAGGGTTACCGCGAAGGTTATTGGACAACCAACATCGGGGTAAAACAACAAATCCTGAAAAAGAAACTAACCCTGACCTTTACTGTCCGGGACATCTTTTCTACCCAAAAAAGTGTTACGCATATTGAAAGTCCTACATATATGCAGGTGACCCGTCAAACATTACGAGGTCCAATCTTCGGTCTTAATGTCAGCTATGCCATAAATAACTTCAAGCAACGCGGAGGAGATGAAATTAACATGGATTTCAGCGAAGGCGGTTTCTAAGTCATCCAATTCCCCGTTCTTCGATCCATTCACCTGTATTAAAATTATATAGAAAAATCCTGACTGTAATTTTTCAAGTCAGGATTTTTTTGATAAATTTGCCTCGCTTTAAAAGCATGGGGTACCATAGCTCAGTTGGTAGAGCACAGGACTGAAAATCCTGGTGTCGCTAGTTCGATTCTAGCTGGTACCACGTCTAAACACCGCAAAGCCTTGTAGATCAATGATCTGCGAGGCTTTTTTCGTAAGAGGTGATGCCTTGGTTGATGGTTTTGAGATCTTGTTAGTTGATTAATTATCAGGCAGGTAAATCAATCTGCTGTATTTCCAATCTAATAGATGTACTGATCAAGAAACTGATCCGTATTTGTGGTCTGCCATTTTGCCAGTAACTCGGGCACCGACCATTTGGGCCATATTCACAAATTGCCATATTTAATAAACCAGATCTTAGTATATTAGAGACATGCATGGGGATACACTGATACCGTTATATACCCTTATTATTTTCTCAATCCTTATTATGGGGATGTTATTAAAGACAATTAGTATCCCCTATGTAGTGAGTTACCTATTTGTAGGTATTTTATTGGGTCCTAATGGAATCGGATTTGTCCAGGATACATTGTTACTTAAGCAATTTGAAATGGTGGGACTGGTATTCCTTCTTTTTTTCGTAGGCATGGAGATATCCCTGAAAGAATTGCTTAAAAACTGGAAGATTCCAATCGTTGGGACCTTTATCCAGATCGCAGTTACTGTAGGCATTATATTTTTATTGGGGAGCTTTCTGGATTGGAAATTCATCCGGGTAATACTCATTGGATTTGTTATCAGTATTAGCAGCACCGCAGTGGTGATTAAACTTCTAAATGAATCGAATCAGAATAATACTCATGTAGGAAGGAATGTCATTGGCGTATTACTGGTCCAGGATATTGCCCTGATCCCTATGATTATTGTCCTGGACCTGATGCAGGGGCAGTCCATGCCAATAAAAGACCTTGTATTGCAGTTTGTGGGAGGGATCTTGATGGTTATACTAATAATCTACCTTTTGCGGAAGAAAGAAATCCATCTACCATTTAGGAGTTATTTCCAGGGCCATAAGGAGCTTCAGATCTTTCTCGCTCTGGCCATTTGTTTTGGAATGGTGATGGGTACAGAACTTTTCAGGCTTTCGCCATTCCTGGGTGCCTTCATGGCAGGTATTTATGTGCGTACAGCCCGTGAAACAGATTGGATTCATATTACATTGGAACCTTTTTTTATTTTCTTTGTGGCCATTTTCTTTGTTTCAGTGGGAATGATGCTCGATCTTAATTTTGTCTTCGAAAACTGGGGCATCATACTTCTGTTGGTCAGCCTGGTTTTTATCCTCAATACCGCCGTCAATACCAGTGTGATGCGTATGCTTGGTGAACCTTGGCGTGAAAGTTTATTAGGTGGTGCAATGCTTGCCCAGGTTGGGGAGTTCAGTTTTGTAATCCTTTCAGTGGGCGGTCAAGCTGGCATTGTTTCGGAATACACATACCAGACCATCCTTGCTTTGATCACTCTTACCCTCATGTTGAGTCCCGCCTGGATTGCCCTGTTTAAGAAACTGATAAGGATATCCTAAAGTATAATTGGAATTTAGTGTTGAAATATAGCAACAATGAGGGTAAAGTCCCCTTTGCTAGTCTTGTGATGAATTGATGCCTTAGTTGATGGTTTTGGTGACGGTATTGGAAATCGTCAGTTGATTAATAATCAGGCAACTGAGCTAATCTTGTGAATTTTGATGTACAAAAAACAACTTTGATGTGAGTAATTAACCTCTTAACTTTTGGATACCTGAATTCCGAACATTGCTGACAAATAACAATCAGGAACACATTACGAAAAAACAAAATTATTCAACAGGATTTAAGCAAACATCTGGAATTAGAACAAAAAGTTCTAAAAGAGTATAACAGTAATGCGAAATCAAAATTCATATTTATCAAAGAATCCGGATTAAATACACATTACCTGGAATCAGGCACAGGTGAAGAATTATTAATGATCCATGGTGGTCTCGATGTAGCCATGCAATTTTCTCCATTGTTCCAAGAATTAGAACAACATTTTCACTTGTTTGTACCAGATAGACCCGGCTTTGGGCTTACTGATAAAATAAATTATCAAAATATCAACATTATTGAACATGCTCGAAATTTCATCAAACATTACCTCGATGAGTTAAATATTGAAAAAGTTCACGTGCTTGGAAATTCAATGGGTGGGTTTTGGTGTTTTGTTTTTGCATTAGCATATCCAGAGCGAGTCAGAAATATAATCCTACTAGGGGGGGCTTTTGGGATTGATAAACGATTACCAATATTTTTAAGATTATTGGGGACACCGGTTATTAATAAACTAATTTTTGCTACCGCTGCTAAACCAAGCAAATCAGGCACAAAAACCATGTATAAACAAATGGGAATTAATCCTGAAGTAATTTCTGATGATTATTCAGAATATGAATATTTATGCCAAATGCTACCTGGCTCATCTGTAAGTTGGAAAACTCTTGCTGAAGAAGTTATGGGTTTAAAAGAATGTTATCCCAAATATCAAATCCAAGATAAGCTCAAAGAGATTGAACAGGAACTTTATTTATCCAAGGAGAAAAAGATGATGCTGTACTCTTATCCACAGCTCAAAAAGTAAGTAGTACAATGAAAAATGCCCGAATTGAAATAATTGAAGGTAGAAGTCACCTGCCTTGGTTTAATAATTCTAAAAGATGTATTGAACAAATTAAAGGGTTTTTAAAATAATAACTTTGCCTATGTAAATAGCACCTTGGGTGATGAAATTCCTGATAAATTAGTTGCACAACTAGACAATTGAAAATCAAATCAATATCCTTTATGATTTAACGGACATTGAGGAGAGCAAATTACTCAGGATTGAGATTGAATTATCTGAGGATAGTGGTAATAATAAAAGTATTTTTAATTACAATTAGCTAAAATGAAAACACCATTAACTGTAAACAGCACCTCACGACGGGACTTCTTGAAGAACAGCGCGGCATTGGCTACATTAGCTACAGCTGGCCCCCTTGCCAGTTTTTCTTCATTTTCGGGGGAGGAAAAATTTGATTCGAGTAAGATGAATGGCATCCAAATTGGCGCAGTATCATTTGTTGACGAAGGTGTCAAAGAAGTACTTGATATTGTGCAAAAGCGGGGGGCGATTAACACACTTTTTCTTACAACGTTTACTTATGGGCGTGGTCTCTCCGGACGTCAAATACCAGGAAGGAAATTTCCTGACCATGGCGCTCAGAAGTCAGATGAAGAGACTTTTCACGGAGGCAACTATGCAATTCCGCACCCTGAATTTTATAAGAATACATTGCTTAATGTTAAAGCAACTCGGGCACCCGAACATGGAGACTTTGATATTCTTGCGTCGGTTATACCCGAAGCAAAAAAACGTGGCATGAGGGTATTTGCTTCCGTTGAGGATCAATGGCGCTCTGACGTGCCAGGTGTGAGTGAACTCGCTGAAATTGACCTGCAAGGTCGTAAGGTGCGTACGCTGTGTCTCTTTAAGCAAGAAGTTCGTGCCTTCTGGACGGGATTAGTAACTGATCTCAGCATGTCTTACGACATAGACGGTATCCTGTTTTTCAATGAGCGCAACGGACCGCTACTGACTGCACTTGGAGCTAGTCACTTCCAAAAGATCGATTCATCTCGGGTCACATGTTTCTGCGAAGACCACCAGCGGGCGGCCACCGAACACGGAATTAACTTTAATCGTGCCAGGGAAGGTTATCAGAAGCTTGACCTGTTCGTACAGAACTCTCTAAAAGGTGTACGTCCGAGTGATGGTTATTATGTCGAATTCCAGCGTCTGCTTTTAGAGTATCCGGAAATCGTAGCTTATGACAAGCTGTTCGATTTTGCTAAGCATCAGGTGCTCAAAGAAGTGAATGCAGCCGTGAAAACAGTTAACAAAGACTTACAAGTTGGCTTTCACGTGGAGCATGTAAACTCTTTCAATTCATTTTTTCGCGCATCGCGAAGCTATGAAGAACTTGCAACCATGGCTGACTTCTTGAAAGTTGTGGCATACAATAATTGCGGAGGCGAACGTTATGCTAGATTTATCCGCAATATCAACTCTACTGTGTTCCGCGATGTTCCTCCAGAGGAACTCATGCGGTTTAATAACCATCTCCTGAACTTCAGCGAGGATGAAGCATCATTTGACAAACTCCCTAAAGCCGGCCTTTCGGCGGATTATGTCTTTCGCGAAACCCGCCGCGCGCTGGATGGTGTAAAAGGCAAGTGTCTCATTCTGCCCGGTATTGATGTTAATCTTCCAACGGGAAAGGACAGCCGAAAGGCTTCGCCCGAGGACACCTACGCTGCCACACTCGCAGCTTTCAAAGCTGGGGCGGATGGGGTCATACTTTCGCGCAAGTACTCTGAAATGTTTCTGGCGAATTTGGATGCTGCAGGACGCGCTGTACGTGATGGAACTAAAGAATAAGAGTTGAATCTTTGTTATTTTGATAATCTCACACACTGTTTTAACTTCAGCTAAATCCGGAATTTCATCCGAATAAAGTTATGAGACACTTTTATCAATTCAAGAATGTTATTGAATATTATTGGCCATTATTTGGGGTCTCACAATTGGAATGAATTGTAAATCAAACTAGACCTTATCAGATTGTTGGTGATGCCTAAGTTGATGAATTTAGTTTACCTGATTTTAATTCAGTGGCAAAACCTAGAGCTAATAATTGATGATTAAGTGCCGATTATTTACTCTCAAAGTAAAAACCGGTTAAAATCCGCAACAAAATAAGTGGTGTAGCTGGTACCACGTCTTAACACAAAAAGGCCTCACAGATCAATGATCTGCGAGGCCTTTTTGCGTTTGGTTGACGGCAGGGTTGACATTTTTGAAAATCGATAGGTCTTTAGTTATCAGGCAGCTAGACTAATTATGTAGATTATCCAGGCTGGTAAATTTCTTTGACTCTCACACTTGCATATTCACGTGCAGAAAACGGAACCCCTTCATCTGCTCAAATAAAAAATGGATCTTCCCCATACAAAGAATATTGAGCAAGCAACTCACCACTTGTCATGCCTGGTCTATAATTTTCATTCAGAAATTCATTTACTATTTTCTTACATGCATCAATAGCCTTTTCCTTTAACGACTTGAGAATTTGGTCGGATAATAGTAAAATAATATTGTAATTTACCGAATACATATACTTTCTTTTTGCCGTTCGGATTCTGTTTAATTCTAAGTAATGTATAATTTCAGGCTATTCTTGGTCTTCTATATCCTCATAATAGGTAACACCTCACTTTTCGCGCAGATGAAAGGAGTGAACAGGCAAAACTACCAGATCCATATTAACCAAACAGATAAACCGATAAAGATCGACGGCATCTTTGATGAAGAACCATGGATTACAGCAGAACGTACAGGTAAATTTCAGCGTGTTACCCCGACTGACACTGGTTATGCAATTGCACAGACTGTAGTAATGATTACCTATGACGAAACAGACTTATATATTGCTGCAATATGCTATGATCCGACACCAGGGAAAAGACCTATCCAGTCGTTGAGGAGGGATTTCAGCTTTAGCGGCAGTGATAATTTCATGGTTTTTATTGACACATACGATGACCTCACCAACGGTTTTGTATTCGGTGTTTCAGCAGCGGGAGTACAGCGGGATGGAATTGAATCAAACGGAGACAATGTTGCTTATACATGGGATATAAAGTGGAGATCTGCCGTTAAGAGCTATGCTGACCGGTGGACGGCGGAATTCAGTATTCCATTCCGCAGTCTGCGATATTTTGAAGGATCGACTCTGTGGGGTATAAATTTCGGGCGGCTTGATTTGAAGACTAATGAAAAGTCTGCCTGGGCTCCGATGCCGAGACAATTCAAACACAATAACCTGGCCTTCACCGGATCACTTGTCTGGGATCAGCCACTAAAAAAAGCAGGTCTGGGATTCTCACTGATCCCTTATACAACAGGGCGAGCAACGAAGGATAACCAGACAGACGAAAAAATAAAATGGGAAGGAAGTGCTGGTTTTGATGCCAAAATGATGCTGTCTACTTCATTAAATCTTGACCTCACAGTAAATTCCGACTACTCACAGGTTGAAGAAGACCAGCAGGTAACGAACCTCGACCGTTTTGAACTGTTTTTCCCTGAGAGAAGACAATTCTTTCTTGAGAATACCGATCTTTTTGCCAGCCTTGGAAAAAGTGGCGTTCAACCCTTCTTTTCAAGGCGGATCGGACTCGATGTTCCTGTAATCGTGGGAGGACGATTAAGCGGACAAATGGGAGAAGGCTGGAGAATAGGAGTTATGGATATGCAGACAGGATCTAAAGGAAATACACCCTCAACAAATTTTGCTACAGCAGTTCTGCAGAGACAGGTTTTCAGCAGGTCCAATATTGTTGCTTTCTTTGTCAACAAACAGGTTACAGGAGAGTATATTGATACATTGTATTCTGGCTCAAGGTATAACAGGGTAGCCGGCTTTGAATATAATCATGCAAGTCCCGATGACAGATGGACAGGAAAGGCATTTTATCATCAGGCTTTTTATCCCGGTGCCACTTTCAGCGCAGCAACAATGTCAGGTAGTATTGTCTATGCAACTCAATACTTAAGAGTGACATTTGACAATTCATGGGTTGGATCTGACTATGTTGCTGAAGTTGGATATATAAGGAGAACAGGTTATTTCGAAACATCGCCCGGACTAAAATATACCTTTTATCCGGTCGGCAGCAAAATTCTTAGTCACGGGCCAAGTGCTTATTTCGACATTATAATGGATCCTGAATTCAAAATGACCGATCGTCAGACACAACTGGGGTACACGATCGGATGGAGAAACAGAAACCAGCTTAATTTTAGGATCAGTGAACAATTTGTAAAGCTTAACCGCTCTTTTGATCCTACAAATACAGGGGGCATAAAACTTGTCTCCGGAAGTGAATTTAACTGGATATCAGCAAATATCAGTTTTTCATCAGACACGCGCCGCGTGTTGAATTTTAAAGTCGGCAGCGGTTATGGCAGCTACTATAATGGCAACAAACTGACAATAGTCAGTTCTGTCCATTACCGGTTTCAGCCTTATGGTAGTATAGCAATTACAGCCAGCTATAATAATATTGCACTGCCCAAACCATACAGCAGTGCCAAGCTCATTTTAGTAGGACCCAGGCTGGATCTTACCTTAACGGATAAATTATTCATTACCACATTTGCACAATATAACGATCAGATAGACAATTTCAATCTTAATTTGCGATTTCAGTGGCGCTTTGCACCAGTTTCCGACCTGTTCATTATTTATACAGGCAATTCGTACACCGGCGACTTTATCAATAAAAACAGGGGTCTGTCAATAAAAATATCGTACTGGATTAATTAACTTTCTGAGAAAGACTGTCTGATATGTAAATGATGATGAGTTCGACCTAATGATACTTAGGCATCTTCGGCTTTTATTATCCTGTCTCACTCATTTTCCGATACAGAATATAACTTTCTCTGAAAATCAATTCTTTATAGGATCTAGGTACAAATAAGGTACATACGCAATAAAAAAATAAAATCAAACCTTATTTTTTGCGTTTAGTTGATGGTAACGTTGACGGTTTTAATGATTGTAGAGTTGTTTAACATAAATTAACTCTATAATACTCTGTCATTTACTATTTTTGGAGTCAATGTCCCTAAAATATATTCGCAGAAATCTTAAGAAAAGGCCTTTTCTTAATTTCATCAAGGTAATCGGACTGAGTCTCGCTCTTAGCAGCATCATGCTTATAATGTTATTCCTGAAGCATGAGTTGACTTTTGATCAGTTTCATTCAAAATCGAACAGGATATACCGGTTCACAACAACCAGCCAGACTTTCTTCTCCGGGAAACATTTTGCCAGGTTATACAGACCCGGCTTCATTTCTGAGATGGCTGAATCTTTCGCAGCCATCGAGAACTTTGTGAGATTGGCACCTGTCCGGGGGGGTGTAATGAAGCTTGATGAAGAATATGTCCAGGTGAACCAGGCATATCAATGTGACAGTACCTTTTTCCAGGTATTTGATGGGGATCTAATCGCAGGCAATCCTTCATATGTACTTGATGGTCCGGGTTCGATGGTAATATCTGAAAGCTTTGCAGCAATGGCATTCGGGAACAGTAATCCGGTTGGACGGATTCTGACACTGCCTGCCGGACAATATTATGATGAGGATACTGAATTTGTCATAAATGGAATTATGAGGGATTTCCCGCAAAACAGCCATTTTCATCCCGATTTTATCACTTCCCCTGTTGACAGGTCCGCATTAGAATCCTGGGCCTGGACGTATTTGTTGTTGAACGATAAGGCTGATCCCGGAACGATAGTCTCAGGTTTTAGGGATTTCTATGTTTCCCATTTTGACGCGGATCCGGATGAGGTTGATGTTTCCGCCCATTTGCAAAATATCCTGGATATTCATTTAAAATCCCGTAAAACAAGAGAGATCGAAACAAATAGCAATACTGCAGTAATATACTCCTTTTCCATAGCTGCCTTGCTGCTCCTGTTTATTGCACTTATCAATTATTCAAATCTAACCATAGGAATGGCAGGCTACAGCGACCGCTTCCTCTATATTGGAAAGGTATTCGGTGCATCGAACCGGATGCAATTGAAATATTATCTCACGCAAGGGATTGTAATCACACTGATATCTATTCTATGCAGTAGTTTGATGTTCACCTTTTCAATTAACTATATTGAGAGGCGGTTCTCATTCAAAATGTTTGAAGGGAATATCCCGTTTGTTCTGCTGATAGTTGTTCTTTTTAGCCTGCTGGCGGTTATAACAGGATCTTTGCCATTGATCAGGCAATTTGTGAACAATATCAAATCTTCAATTGAGCTATCCGGTACTGGTAGTTTTAGGAGGAAAGGAATCAGCAAGGGACTCATCGTAGCTCAAAATGCCATTTCCATTGCATTGATAATTACCGTTTTCGTTATTCACCGTCAGACGTCTTATGCCTTAAATAGCAGTCTGGGCGTAATGGATGCGAACCTGATCAGCATGAGCGTACATTCGGAAATTCAGAAGCACTTCCCGGTGTTTAAGGAGGAATTGCTGAAGTATGGCTCCGTTAGATCTGTCTCAGCCATGCTTGAACCCCCTGGAGGAGAGGCTAACGATATGTTCAGATTCACAATGGAAGGATTTGTGGCTGACGAAACAGATGAAACCAATGACAGGATTGGGATCTTTCCATGCGACTATTCGTTTGCAAGCCTGTTTGGCCTTCAATTTATTGGAGGCAGTAATTTTTCGGAAAGATTTTCGGACAATGAAGGTGCAGGAGAATATATTATTAATGAGTCAGCCATGCGAAGGTTGAATTATATGGATCCGGATTCAATTGTGGGCAAAGGATTCGGACTATTCTTTCACACAGATGACATATCAATTCCTTATGGAAAAATTGTTGGTGTGGTTAAGGATTTTCATCTTTCAAGCCTGAAAAGGGAAGTTGAGCCCCTGGTCTTGTTCAAACGAGAGAAGCTCTGGGTTATTAATATCGTGATAGCCTTTCAGCCTGGGATGCAACCTACTGCTTTATCAGACCTGGAAAGGGTATGGAATGAGATGTTCCCTGAATACCCTTTGGAGTATGAGTATGTGGATTCTATGTACAGGGATGTTTATTCTACAGAAATTCTACAGGCAAATCTGTTGACCGGATTTACAATAATAGCATTGTTTATTTGCTCTATGGGTTTACTTGGGCTATCGCTTTTGAATCTGCAGCGGCGCATAAAAGAGATCGGTATACGTAAGGTTAACGGAGCCGGAACAAATCAAATACTTGTTCTGCTAAACTGGGATTTCATAAAGTGGATTATCCTGTCATTTATGATAGCCGTTCCAATTGCCTGGCTATCTATGAGGAAATGGTTGGAGAGTTTTATTTATAAAACGGATCTCAGCTGGTGGCTTTTTGCCATGGCCGGGTTAATTGCTGTTACCATCGCACTTTTGACGGTTTCCATCCAGACCTGGAGAGCATCCCGCAGGAATCCTGTGGAGGCATTGAGGTATGAATAGCCAGTCTTCTCTAATATTAACTGGTACCTGGATACAGGTTTTTTAAAAGCTCTACTATTCTTATGGATTTTGAAGTACAAAAGGCAGCTTTGATATAAACAAACAATCTTTTAATTTTAGGCTCCTCAGGCTCCGGATGTTCCTGATGAAAAACAAAAAGAAGAAATTCAATTTGATAAATAGCTACATTAAATCCTCTATCATCTAAATAAAAAAAATGAATCCAAAACATGTGATCATCCTGTCTCTGGCTGTCTTTCTGACCAATTGCGGTCCCGTTAATCAAAAAGGTCAGTCTATGAAAAATGATTTGATAAATTTACCATTACTTGGGAAAGTAATTCCCAGGAATTCGCTTGAAATTGAAGGAAATCCCTGGGGAATTCAGGCTGGTTCGCTTGATGAAGAAGTACTTGAGAAAGCTGGCGCAATTGGTGTAAAATGGACCCGCTTAGGTGCAAGCTGGCCAAAAATTGAAAAGACTAAAGGTGTTTACGACTGGTCTGCCACAGACAAAGCTTTTAATGCTG
>DRHS01000223.1 GCA_011053095.1 Bacteroides sp. | reverse complement strand
GATGTCCCTCTTGGAGAAACGCTTACAAAAATTCCAAAAAGACCATCCTGTTTCATAACACAGGTTGAACTGATAATTATCATGCCGGTGGCAGAATCGGCTGTTAATTAAATTATTATTTTTGAATTGTTTAATGCTACAAAATTACATCTCATATGGCTAAGCAACGGGGAGCGATTGTTGTCGATATTGAACGTTGCAAAGGCTGTGAACTCTGCATAGAGGCATGTCCTACCAGCGTAATCCGTATGGAAAGAAAGGTGAACGGGAAAAGCTATCACTTCGCCTACATGGAAAATCCGGCTGAATGTACCGGATGCAATAATTGTGCGATTGTCTGCCCGGACGGGGTGATCTCAGTTTACAGGATGAAAGTTGAAGTATAATGAAAAAAGATATTCTTTTATTAAAGGGTAATGAGGCGATTGCCGAAGCTGCGATCAGGGCAGGGGCAGACGCCTATTTTGGATACCCCATAACACCCCAGTCAGAGGTGCTTGAGTACCTGATGCTCGAGAAACCCGAGGAGCGTACCGGAATGGTTGTACTCCAGGCTGAAAGTGAACTTGCTGCGATAAATATGGTATTTGGAGCTGCCTCCGCAGGCCGCAAAGTAATTACCTCTTCATCAAGTCCCGGTGTTTCCCTGTACCAGGAAGGTATATCCTATATTGCAGGAGCCGAGTTGCCCTGTGTTATTGTAAATATTGTACGGGGAGGACCCGGGTTGGGTACAATCCAGCCATCCCAGGCGGATTACTTTCAAAGCACAAAGGGTGGCGGACACGGTGATTATCACCTGCTCGTACTTGCCCCTGCCTCTGTACAGGAAATGGCTGATTTTGTCAAGCTCGGATTTGAACTTGCCTTTAAATACAGAAATCCTGTAATGATACTTAGCGACGGACTGATTGGACAGATAATGGAAAAGGTTGAGCTTTTCGAGCAGGTTGACCGAGCCACCGAATTTGATCAGAGCTGGGTGACTACCGGTAAAACTCCGGACAGGGAGCGCAACATTATCACATCTCTGAACCTCCAGTCGGTTATGCAGGAGAAGCATAATTTTAAACTCCAGGCCAAATATAAGAAAATGCAATCGGAGGTACGATTCGAGGAAATAGAATGCGAAGATGCTGAATACCTGATGGTTGCATACGGTTCATCTGCCAGGGTTTGCCAGAAGACTGTGCAGCTTGCACGCGACAAAGGGATCAAGGCAGGACTGTTAAGGCCCATTACTCTGTATCCTTACCCTTCCGGGAAACTGAATGAGATGGCTGACAGGGTAAAAGGCATGCTCTCCGTAGAGATGAGCGCCGGACAAATGGTTGAGGACGTCCGGCTGGCAGTCAACGGAAAAATTCCGGTTGAACATTACGGGCGTTTCGGGGGAATGGTCCACTCGCCCAGGGAGGTACTGGAAGCCCTCGAAGAAAAAATTGTAAAAAAATGAAAATGGAAGTACAGGATATATCCAAGCAGATCATTGATCCCAAGAACCTGGTTTATGATAGGAGTCCCTTGATGACCGACAATGTGCTAACCTATTGCCCGGGCTGCGGGCATGGGGTGGTACACCATCTCATGGCTGAGGTCATCGACGAAATGGGGATTCAGTCTGAGACCATAGGGGTTGCACCCGTTGGTTGTTCCGTCCTCGCATACGAGTTCCTGGATGTGGACTGGCTTCAGGCCCCACATGGAAGGGCTCCTGCGGTTGCTACGGGACTTAAGCGTATCATGCCGGAAAAGTATATTTTTACCTACCAGGGTGATGGTGACCTGGCTGCAATCGGAACCGGTGAAACAATCCATGCATGCAACAGGGGTGAGCATATTACAATAATATTTATTAATAACGGGATTTATGGGATGACCGGGGGACAAATGGCACCGACCACCCTGCCGGGGATGGCTACCTCCACATCTCCTTACGGACGTGATGTTTCTACTATGGGTTACCCGATTAAAATGACAGAACTGGTCGCACAGCTTCCGGGAACTTATTACGTAACCAGGCAGGCAGTACATAAACCCGGAAATGTCAGGAAAACAAAAAAAGCCATCCAAAAAGCTTTTGAAAACCAGAAACTTAAAAAAGGAGTATCACTGGTTGAAGTTGTCTCCAATTGCAACAACGGATGGAAAATGACGCCCGTGAAATCCAATACCTGGATGGAAGAGAATATGTTCCCCTATTACCCCCTGGGAGATATTAAGGTTGACGGGGAGCTCGTGAAATAAAGATAAAACAGATCAACACGAAATGACTGAAGAAATTATCGTAGCAGGATTCGGGGGACAAGGAGTCCTATCAATGGGTAAGATACTGGCTTACTCGGGTATGATGCAGGACATGGAAGTCAGCTGGTTTCCATCATACGGACCCGAAATGAGAGGTGGTACCGCAAATGTTACTGTAATTATTTCCGATGACAGGGTAAGTTCACCTGTTCTGAATGAATACGATACTGCCATCCTTCTGAACCAGCAGTCAGTCGATAAATTTGAGTCTATGGTTAAGCCTGGGGGACTCCTGGTCTACGACGGAAACGGGATTACAACACATCCCTCAAGAAAAGACATAAAGATTTTCCGTATTGACGCAGCAGACGAGGCGGCCAAAATGTCAACCTCTCGAACATTTAACATGATCGTTCTGGGTGGATACCTGAAGATCAAACCAATTGTAAAAATGGAGAATGTGCTCGCGGGACTCAAAAAATCTTTGCCCCCCAGGTACCACCACCTTATACCAGTAAACGAGGAAGCTGTCAAACGTGGAATGGAGATCATTTACGAAGTTGCTTAGTTCCTATTCCACAAGGAATAATAAAATCTGAATTATGAAAAAATTAGCCTTTCTGAAGAGAATTGTCATTCTTACTTCAATAATCATTTTAGTTACGATTGTGGATTCCTGCAGCAACAGGCAGGAAATACCTATAGGTGTCTGTACCAGTATTGACAATAATGAATTGATTTTCAACACCGGTTATTCGTATATCGAGGAACATGTTCAGAAATTCCTTGTTCCTATGAGTAGCGATGACGAATTTGCTGAGAACCTGAAAAAACTGGAATCGTCAAAACTAAGTGTTGAGGCCTGTAATTCATTTATACCCGGAAGCTTAAAGAGTGTTGGGAAAGAGGCTGATCACGATAAGATCGCATTGTATGCAGAAACGGCGTTTCGCCGGGCAAAAGAGGCGGGTATCGGAATTATTGTTTTTGGCAGTGGAGGTTCAAGACGAATACCCGAAGGTTTTTCCCCTGACCAGGCAAGAAATCAATTTATCAGCCTTGGGAAAATTCTTGGACCGATTGCAGGGCAGTACGGGGTAACAATTGTACTTGAACCACTGAATAAAAGAGAATGTAATTTTATTAATTCCGTCTCCGAAGCTGGAGAATTGGTTAAGGAAATAGACCATCCGAATTTCCTTTTGCTGGCAGATATCTATCATATGAATATGGATGATGAGGGACCTGAAAGTATTATTAAGTATGGATATCTGATTCGCCATGTTCATATCGCCGAAGAGGTGGACAGGGCTGCTCCCGGTACACATAATGAAGATTTCCGTCCATATTTTGAAGCATTAGATAAGGTGAATTACAAGGGTAGAATTTCTATTGAATGCCGATGGGAGAGTATGGAGAATCAAGCCGGTATTGCGATCGAGGCAATAAGGTCACAATTATAGAACTATTGTTGTGAAAACTCGGTCATCTCCACACAAGGTTGGTATGAATATAAAACTGAGAAAGCCGGATTATTTCGGGTCTTGTTTTGGATAGAGAATCTTGCTAACCCTTTTGATATGGTCGAGTAGGTCGGGATTTTTGATGTGGTGATAGATCGAAAGGTCGAAGGTGTATGGAAGAAGCAAATCATCCAGATCAAGGCTTATTTTATTTAGTTGTTTCAAGGTCAGTCTTTCTCCTTTAAGTGTTATATCGATATCAGAGCTTTGTTTATTATTACCTTTTGCGCGTGAACCGTAAATTATTGCCTGGTTTATCTCCTGAATGGAGGCAAATACCTTGATTATTTTCTCTATGGTAATATCGTTTAATCCAAATTCCATCAGACCAGGGCTCAGGTCAGTCTTGTGGTTTGTCCGTGAGAAAACCTGATATTTTTTCTTCCAGATCCTCAAAAAGACTGAAATATGTTTCGAAAATTGCTTCTGAAATTTCACGGGCCGTTTCTTCATTGTACGTATGTGATGTTTTAATACGGCTTTCAATCATGCTCATCCAGTCTTCACCTTGTGTTATCAATCCACGCTTGAAAGCCATCCGGATAGCGTCCCGGCTGCCCTGAATGTCAGTCACTCCCTGGAACTCATAATAATCTTTAATTGTATTCCATGCCAGTTCAAAAGTATACTCAAAGGCTTTGATGATGCCTTGTTCTTCAAGCTCGGATAATTCTCCTTTATCAATAAACTTTCGTAACCGGGATAAGGCTTTCCTGAAATTAGAAAGGCGCTGTTCCCATCTTATGTACTGATTGTTTGTCATTATCCGGGGAATAGGCTTAGTGGATCAGCAAATTAAGAAAATTTATTTATACTCAAATGACCCTGGATAAACAGATGCTACCCCCCCCTGGTTAGTCCCCCTGTACCACCACCTCATCCCTGTAAACGAGGAAGCCGTAAAGCGAAGTATGGAGATCCTTTACGAGATAGCTTAGACAATCCCGTTTACTCCGGGCTTATGTATGTCAGGCTTAAAAGAAATAGAATGCTCCGAGAAGTGTCCTGAGATTACCTGTAGCAGTTGTACTTTCCACATTGGCTGTCTGGTTGATTGTTCCGAATGCAGCAACAGAGTATTCCAGTTCGAGTCCCAATCTGAACTTGCCGGAAATAAATGTCATCCTTGGTGAGATCCTGTATATGAAATCGAGGTCCCCTCTTGTACCAGCCACAGTTCCGGATGTAATATCCTGGTTGGCACCCAGGTTTTTGGTATAGCCTGCAAAAAGTCCCGGCTGCCATTTTTTGTTATTGGAATGGATCTCAGCCCATCCGGCATAACAGCCGGTGGGAGTGTACTGGGTAATGCCAGTGACTGCATCCATTGAAGTTGCGGCAAAACTTCCCAGCATCAAGACATCGTAATTGTTCTGACCGTAGGTACCTTGTAACTTCAGCGTTAATTTTGGCAAGGTCAGTTTTGTGTATAGTTCAGCGGCAAAGCTCCCGAATGCTGAATTGGTCTTATAGCCCATTTCTGTTTCAATTGCCGGCATTATCATTTTATATCCTGCACCTCCGCCAATCAGGATACTTGTTTCTGATAAGGTCTGATTGTATGCCGCCTGTACATGCAATTCCGGAACTCCGGTGTTTCGAAGACCACGGATCCCTGCAGCAGTATAGAAATCGGCATGTGCAAATGCTATGGCGGAAATTGAAAGTAATCCGAGATCATGGGTGAGGCGAACCTGGGGATTACGTGCAAATGGTGCAAAAGGTGCACCTGTATTGAAACTTAGTACAGCCGGGAAGCAGGCCGTAATGAACATTGGGTGCCAGGGTAACTACTCAGGTCTCAAATGCTGAGTTTTAGTTTATGAGAATCAAAAAAAGTAAATCCGTTTTTATTACAGGTGTCGAAGATGGATCGGATTACCGCATAGGAGTGTATCCCTTGTGGAGACTTAAACATAGTTGACACTTT
>DRHS01000222.1 GCA_011053095.1 Bacteroides sp. | reverse complement strand
GGACTCTATGCAGAGCTCAGGGAGGGATACCTGGTCAGACAGCCTGATGATACCATCGCAAAACTTGAATTTTTAGTTCCGGGAATGGGATACTGTTCATTTTATGCTGATACATCCTCCACTTATTTTCTGGATCTGCCAGGCATTGACAGAATCCCGCTTGAGATCCAGGACAATGGACTTACCCTTAAAATTCAGGAAGAAGGAAGCCAGCTTAAACTAAAAGTGCTGGGTCAGGATATATCTGAAAGAGAGAAGTATTACCTGATTGGGAAATCCAGGGGACTGGTATTTTTTGAACGAGTTCTTGAGCAGGGTTTGAAAGAAGTGAATTTTCCCTATTCCTCACTTCCTGAAGGATTGCTGGAATTCAGTATTCTTAACAGTACTTTTGAAGAATACTGCCAGAGGCTATATTATCATGACGTAAGCAGAGTATCAGGCTCAGCCGATCTTGTATTCAGGAAATCATCTTTTAAAAAGGGTGAGACAATCGACATGGAAATCTTGCTACCGGATGAACAGGAATTCGAGCTCCTTTCCCTGTCCATCAGAAAAGATTTGTTTATCAATAATAAGCTAAACCAGAGTTTTAAATCTTGCGCAGACCTGCATCCATATCTCAATGACTGGGATGAATTCGAACAATTAATCCCGGTTATTCCGAAAGATAGCCTGGCTGAGCTGCTGGATGTTTATCTGATTACCCGAATGAGCAGCAGGTTTACATGGAAGAATGTTTTCCAAGGTTTGCCGGAGGAACTGGAGTATATGCCTGAAGTTGATTCCAAGCGTGTGACCGGATATGGATTTAATCCGGTAAACGGTAGGAGAATCAGTAATGATAATCTGGTACTTTTTTTCGTAGGTAAACAAGCCTCGATAGTGAATTCAAGGACAGATAATGATGGAAGATTCAGTTTTGCATATCCTGTTCAGAAGACCGGTATGTCAGAATTTGTGATACAAGCCTTCGGACATAAGAACATAATGGAAATATCTTTAGACTGGCCATTCCACCCCTCCTTTGAGAACTATCACCTGGATTTTTTCCATTTTGATACAAGTAGGTTTGATGAATATGACAGGGCGTACCAACAATCATTGCTGGAAAAGATGTACAAGGATAAAAATGAACCCATCCCGGCAAATGAGGACCGGGGTATTGCCTTTTACGGTGTACCTGATTTTCATACACAACTGAAAAATTATGTGGCAATGAAAGACATGGAAGAGGTTTTTAAAGAAATCATTATCGGAGAGAAAATAAGTACCAGGAATGATGAATTCAGTTTACAATTATTTCACAGGAGTACTAATTATATCCTTGGGAATAATCCATTAATATTATTCAATGGAGTACCTGTCCTGGATTTCAAAAGTATTCTTGATCTGCCTGTTTCAGAGGTGGATTTCGTGGATCTGGTTCGTCAGGATTATCTAATCGAGAACCAGGTATTTGACGGTATTATCAATATCGTTGCAAATGATCTTAACCTGCAACTTGAGATCCCGCCCAATGCCTTCAAGACTAGAATGGAGGTATTTCCTAAAGAGAACCGATTCAGCGGGGCTAAGGAAAGCCCTGTAACCAGGATTCCCTACCTGAACCCCACTCTATACTGGAATCCGAACCTTTCTTTCGAAGGAGATACCAAGCGCATCACCTTCAAGGCAGGGGAAAATTCAGGGAGATACCAGGTTCTGCTGAGGGGGATAGATACTAAAGGGAAGGTCCTGGAACTAGTCAAATACATATTCATTGAATAATCCTGTTCTCATTTACGAGCAAGCGTGTCTGATGAATGGCAATGTATTACAGAACTAAGCCACACTCATGGGGAATGTCGGGGCTTATGTCCGTAAAGGGATACCCCTATGTGGAAGGTAAAATACAATCCTCCAACTGGGAAGACAAGGAAGGCGTCAAGAGCTATTCCTGGGAGATCAACGGAGACAATTTTGTCTTTATTGACGGGAAAAGGGAAGAAGTGAAGGAGGAGGAATAATGAAGAAATGGGTATCATAAAATGTGATATCCAATGTATCAGATTAGATAGGTGGTCGCATTTTGCGGCCACCTCTATAAACTGCGGATCGTGATTGAAATTGTATTGCATGAATGGTCCGCCCGCCATGATAGATTTGCTAAATTCAAAATAGAGTAATTACGTTGTAACTACATAAATACAATAGCATAGAGCTATCAGTCATTAAAATTAGCAACTCGAAAGGAATACGGTTGAAAAAATCCATCCTTGACAGGTATGACATAAGGGATAAGGTGGAATTAATTCTTGAAAAAGGAAGGATCATTCTCAAACCTGTATCAAAACCCCGTTCGGGTTGGGCAGCTGCGTTCAGGAAAATGGGAGAAGCCCAGGAGGACATCCTTCTCATACCTGATATTTTCAACGAAGAAACTAGTGAAGAATGGTCTTAGAGCAATACCAGATCATTCTTGTCAATCTGACACCAGCTGATGTATTCTATGGAAGGGATCAAAAGATCCTGAAAAAGAGGCGAAAAATCAAACTTGATACAATAAAGACCAGAAAAAATGAATACATAAATAAAAAACTCAATTTATCAGCACAGTAAAGTGCTGAAATAATTGAATATCTTTATATGAAACCACGCCTTAATTTTTTACCCGAAAAAGTTCAGATTAAGCTGACGACGCACAGTATGTCCAGGTCAATAATCCCCTCGAGTATAATGATCTTTCTGCAAAGGAAGGATATGACAGCATAAAGGAACATTTGAAAACTCTATTTATAAAACCATGAATAACCCAGAAGCAACCATGAAAAAGACACTCATACTAATTATCTTATTAGCATCAATAGTCCAACTAGAAACAAATGCCCAGCTTAAGCATGATATGTCAAGTAACTATACCAGTTACAAAGGATTGGTCATGTGCGGATACCAGGGATGGTTCAGGGCTCCGGGAGACGGGTCAGGATCAGAATGGGGACATTACGGCAGGGATGGTAAGTTTGACAAGGACCACAATACAGTAGACTTTTGGCCGGATGTATCCGGGTACAAAAAGGTATATGAGACTGAGTTTATAGGACATGATGGTAAACCGGCCAAAGTGTTCAGCTCCCTTGATCAAAGCACGACCGATCTGCATTTCAGCTGGATGAAAGAATACGGGATTGATGGGGTTTTTATGCAGCGTTTTTTCAGGGTGGCAAGGGATAATAATCCGGAAAAGTCAGCAGACATTATACTTTCTAATGCATTGGATGCTTCCATAAAATACGGGAGAGCCATTTCTGTAATGTATGACCTGTCAGGCCTGAATCCTGAAGGTGAAGACTGTTCAGCTGTTATCGAGGACTGGAAATACCTGGTGGATGAAATGAAGGTTACAAGCCGGGGAGAAGACCAGAACTACCTG
Organism: Bacteroides sp.; assembly: GCA_011053095.1. Taxonomy (GTDB): domain Bacteria; phylum Bacteroidota; class Bacteroidia; order Bacteroidales; family SM23-62; genus SM23-62. Next base: position 35,547 of record DRHS01000222.1, on the reverse strand, counting down.
TTTCATAATGGCAAACCATTGGTGGTGATTTGGGGACTGGGATTTACTACAAGACCCTATGATATCAGGAAGATTGGTGTTAACCGCCTGATTGATTTTCTCAAAAATGATCCCGTATATGGAGGTTGCTCGGTGATGCTTGGTACGCCCACTTATTTCCGTACTCTGAACAATGACACCCGCCCGGATCCCTATCTGCATGAGTTGATCCGATCTGCAGATATCGTTCTTCCGTGGATGGTTCAGCGTTTTACTCCCCTGCTGCACCATGAAAGGGACCGCTACCGCGATCATGTTATGGAGGATATTGCCTGGTGCCGGGAACAAGGGGTCGATTATGTACCAATTGTATATGCCGGTTTCAGCTGGCAGAACCTTTCATTAACTAGACCGGGTTTTGTCAGGGCCAGCGCCTACGGAGCCATTCCCCGCCACGGGGGTCGGTTCTACTGGGACCTAATCCATGCAGCGATCACAGCCGGTGCAGAAATGCTCTATGTAGCCATGTTTGACGAGATCGATGAAGGAACTGCCATTATTCCTGTATTGGATAACCCACCTGAGAGCGAGGACTATCATTTCGTGGATAATGACGGGATGCCGGGAGACCATTACCTGTGGCTAACAGGAAAAGCCGGCCAGGTGCTGAGAAGAGAAATACCCAACACGCCTGATATCCCCCAAAGGAAATAATACAGGTATGCGGTTTTAAAATGTTTTTATTGCGGCCAGCCAGGATTAAAAGTGAACAAAGAATTAAAATAGTAACTCAAAACAATTTTGATATGAATAAACCATCTCTTAACTTTATACTACTCGAGATCCGGACATTGCTGACGATAAACAGTCTAACTCGAAAAGGAAGGAATCCAGAATTCTTTATTTAATGAGAGTGTGTTTAAATGATGGGGTGATACAAGATCTTTGGGAAACCAGTTTAATTCTTGTGAAGTAATTGTATCTCAGGGCCTGACTGGTGTACCGTCTGCTTTCCTCACCTGGGTCCATTTATAATTATAATTAGGCAGGGAGTATTTTTTAGCTTTCTCTTCATCGATATCTATTCCCAGTCCTGGTGCCTCGTTCACAAACAGGTAACCATTTTCAATCTTCGGTGCACCCGGAAATACCTCATGGGTGAGATCATTCCATGATTTCCCTTCCTGAATACCAAAATTCCAAATGGCCAGGTCAATATGAGCGTTTGCTGCATGTCCTACAGGGGAAGTATCTCTTGGACCGTGCCAGGCGGTCCTCACATTGAACCATTCCCCCAGCCGGGCAACTTTCATAGCAGGAGTAATACCGCCTATCTGCGAAATATGGATACGGATAAAATCATACATACGCTGGCTCATAGGTTCAATCCATTCATGCGGATTATTGAAAAGTTCCCCCATGGCAATGGGAACGCTGCTCTGCTGACGAAGCATTTTAAACCAACCCATATTTTCAGGCGAAAAAGGATCTTCAATAAAAAATGGTCTGTATTCTTCTAACTTTTTAATTAGATCGATAGCATCCATTGGCTCAAGCCTCTCATGCATATCATGCAAAAATTCAATCCCATCCCCGAACTTTTTCCTGGCCAATCGGAACAATTCAACAATACCTCTTTTATATGCCTGGGGATCCATGGTGTTATCATCGGGATGCCCAAATCCATGATCCTTGTACGGGGGATGTTCAGAAAGGTGAGTTGCACCATAACCTCCCAGTTGAATGCGTATGTGCCGGTATCCCTGCTCCCTGAAATTTGCAACATTGTCCATACAGGCCTCCGGTGTACGACCAGAAGCACTGGTATAGGTGTCAACAGCAAATCTTGTTTTACCTCCCAATAGCTGATATACAGGCATTCCGGCCATCTTACCTTTAATATCCCACAACGCCTGATCCAATCCGCTGAGCGCATTGTTCAATACCGGACCATTGCGCCAATATGAACTTACATAAGCGGTTTGCCAGATATCCTCGATATTGCTTACATCCTTATCCCGGCAAAAATCGTCCAGGTAATCGTCAACTGCAGATGCAACCGTAAGGGCCCTTTGCCGAAATGTGGCACATCCGATACCATGAAGCCCGGGCTGGTCCGTTTCAACCTTTACTATCACAAGCTCAATACCGTAGGGGGCTGTAAGGATCGCCTTAACTTTTTTTATTTTAACCTTCTGAAGATTGAGATCCTTATCAACCGGCAACCATCCTGCGGGACTCGGACCGGGTTGAGGTGAATCTGTTGTATCATTAATATCTACTGCTCTGGTACAGGCTGCCAGCGGTAGCAAGGCCATTGCTTTAAGTAACTCTCTTCTGTTATTCATGATCCCTTTGAATTAGTTTTATTCATTTTTTCTGAATTTAAGGAATAAATTATTCGGTATCAATTTTCAACAAAGAAAAACGACCACAAGAAACTCCCCCGCAACTTGCGATTTCAGCAGGTGGATACCATGCTGATGAAAACCGGGTCTTTATTTATGGACCAGTACCAATTCATATTTCATTTATTAGCGATTAATCCAAATTTTTGATCTGTTAGTCAACTATATTTAGATTTTCAGATCTTTTTTTCTTATATTTATATATCTAACAACGAATTATCTATAAACTAAAAAAAAATATTATGGGACTCGTAGTAGCACCAATTAAAGGTGATCAGGTGGAAGCCTGGAAAAGCTGGAATTCAGATCTTTCAGGATCCAAAAAAAATGAATTTGATGATTTAAATCAAAGGTATGGACTCACACGTCATGAGGTTTGGTATGCCGAATCACCCGGGCCTATGCCTGTACAAATGATTTGAAGTCAAGGAAATATTGTTTGAAGAATATTATACTAAGGTTTTAGGCTATTCGTATCGATTTGATTTGAATGTATTGATTACTGGATAATGATCTTACCCCTGAAATTATCAGAACCCCGGAGTTCAATGAAAAAGATCCCTTTCTTCAAACCGTCGGAACTTAACTCGAAGCTTTCTTGATGTATGTTTTCAATGGTCTTTACAATTTTACCATTAAGATCGCTGATGTATAATTGATACCTGCTATGATCAGGATTTGGGAATTTAATCAAGGTTCTGTCTGAGAAAGGATTCGGATAAATCAGCAGGGCATTGTTACTTTTACCCCGGAAATCATTCAAGCCTGTTCCAATTCCGTTGTCTTCCATATTAGATATCGAGCTCCTGTACTCGGTTTCTGCTTTGCCAGTACCGCTCGGAAAGCATGGCGTTTCCTTTACGCCCGCTACACGATAGTAGTACTTATGGTTCAAAACATCACCATCAGTGTCGATATACCGGTCGAGACTGGCAGGCACTTCCGTGATTTTATTCAGGGAAATGGAATCGGATCCCCGGTAGATTTCATAGGTGACAAAATCGAAAGGATTCCCTTCAATTACATAATCACTCCACTGGAGGTTTACACCTCCTACGGAACTTACATATTGAAGGAACAGGGGTTTGTGGTAGTTGCTGAATTCAGATTCATTTCCGCAACTGTCCACCGATGCCATTTTATATAGATACTGCCGGGCTTCAGGCAGGGAGTTTGTATCTTTAAATATACTCAGTTGATCATAGGGTATGGTTCCGATAAGTTCATACTTGCCTATAGCTCCGCTTTCCCGGTATATGTTATAATTTAATGTGCCGACATCGGGTGTTTTATCCCAGATGATCATATTTTTACCAGTATGCAAATCAATGGTAACAAGGCAGATCTCTTCTTCATTGAAAGGATTTTGTTCAAACAATAAAATAGAATCGGTCGCAATACAACCAAAATGATCTTTTATAGAGACTGAAATATATCCGCCTGTATCGGCCCGATAACTTTCACTGTCGATGAATCCAGTATCATTTTCCCATCGGAACAAGTAATTATCCTCCCAATTATCCTCCCAGGCGGTGGTATTGGGAAAGCAGGTCAGAAGAACATCTTCTCCCATGCAAAAAGCGGTTTCACCCTCTACTACAAATTGAAAGTCCAGGGGAATTATAACCTCCAAATATACACTGTCAGATGCTACCGCTCCGCAGCGGTTCCCCACATCAACCCGGTACCAACCGGCAGAAGATACCGTTATGGAAGAACCCGTGGAACCCGTATTCCAGGAATAGGTATAATTCTCTCCAACCGAAAGTATGATCTCTTCACCCTCACATATCCTGGCTATACCGGGAAGGTTCACAAAGGGATCCTTGCATCCCCCGGAGGATGTCCTCATGATAGTCCCGTTATCTCCCACTGCCCAGCCGATTCTTTCGTTCTGGAAAAACTGGTCACTCAAGTATTCATTTGCATCGGTGGAAGTTGATAACCAATTGATTCCTCCGTCCCTTGTATGCCATATCTCATCTTTTTCACTTGTGACCCAGCCGCTCAGGGAGTCTATAAAATGCAATTTCGGGTGTCCTCCGAAACCGCTGCTGACTTCCCAGGAAGCTCCACCATTTTCTGTTCTTAATATCTCGTTGTCGCTGATGGCAATCCCGTTTAGTGTATCTTTAAAATAAACCGTTTCAAGCCGGGTGTTGGTGTATCCTCCGGACTGGTTGGTCCAGCTTATCCCCCCGTTTTCCGAATGAAGTATGCGTCCGTATTCTCCTACCAACCATCCGTTAAGAGAATCCACAAAATAAACATCGTAGAAATTTTCTGTGCCTTTGGGAGTTCTGATCCAGGTTTCTCCACCGTCTGTTGTCCGTGCAATTTCCCCTCCGTTTCCAACGGCCCATCCCCTGCTGCGATCAATGAAATAAACAGCATATAGATATCCCATAGGACCCTGCCTATCCCATGTTTTTCCGCCGTCTTTTGTAGCAAACGTGCCATCTCCTCCAATCCATCCCGTCATTGGATCAATAAAGAAAATATCAAAATACCCAGCATTGGGATTGTCAGCATGATTCAGGTTGATGGTATCCCAGGTCTGGCCGGCATTAACGGTCTTTAAAACCGTGCCATCATTACCGACGATCCATCCGATGCTGTCATCGCTAAAAGTTATCGCCCTCAGATTGCTGCCGGTCGGGGAAGTTTGGGAAATCCAACCATCTTCAGTGTGAAGGATCAGCCCGTTTTCTCCAACAATCCATCCATTATTTGAGCTGGAAAAATACAAATCCTTCAAGGGCTTGTTTACATCCGGGAAGTACTGCGGACTCCAGGTTATGCCGCCGTCGCGTGTACTGTAAATTTCCTGGTCACTTATAAGCCAGCCCACCAGGGGACTGGTGAAATGAATACGATAATCATCATCCTGTGGTGCGATTTGCTTTGTCCAGGTGCTTCCTCCATCTTTTGTACTGTAAATCCCCCGGTTACTCACAATCCATCCGCAGTTGGAGTTTATAAAATAAATATCCTTGTACCTGCTTCCGTCTATCCATTGAATTTCTGTCATCCGGTTCCAGTCAACTCCCCCGTTATCGGTGTAAATAACGTAATCCATATCGCCCACAATCCAGCCATGCTCCCTGTCGGTGAAATGAACCTTATTATACTCTGCCCAATATATTCTAAAATGCCCTTCCCAGGTACGACCTCCATCAATGGTATGGAGTGCAATGTTTGCTCCAACCGCCCATCCGTTTTCCGAATCCGTAAAAAAAATGTCGTTCAGATTTTCAGAAGTTGGGGCTGTCTGGGAGGTCCAATCAATCCCGTTTGTAGTATGAAGGATGATCCCTTCATCGCCGGTCATCCATCCGTTCAGTGAGTCTGTAAAGAAAATGCTGTTAAGGTTTATTTTTTCCGGTATGTCAAGGACCAGGGAATTCCACTGGGTCATCCCGGTTTCTTTGTAGATCACTGTCCGCATATCTCCGACAGCAAATTCCCAGCCATTATCCGTTGCAGCAAAGCCGTTCAGGGTATTGGACACACCAGCATCGATCTCTGTCCACAGGTTATCATAATTAAAAAATCCAGCCGTTTTGCCAAGGCTGAACGGGACCTCCGGACCATACACCTTCCACTCTGAATCGTATTCTGAAATGCCTGCCGAGGCATTCCAGTCCGGCCTGCCATTACCAATGAGTTGTTTTCTTTCCAGTCTGTGAAGGCTGGTGGCCTCAGGGATACCTGCTACACCCCAGCCAATTCCCGGATCATTCCCGGGTAGTCCTATTTGGTCGAGAATCCTCCATTTGCTGCCTCCGTCATATAATTTTACCAGTGCCAGGGCATCATTGCCATTGAAATTACATGGCTCAGCCCAGGCCGTATCCACGGCCAGGGCAGAATCAATTGCAGAAAAATCAAATCCGGGATGAACCATTAACCAGGTGCGATTGCTTTCAAGGGTTCCGGCCATATTCAATGGACCCAGCCAGTCGCTTCCATCCAGGGTATACAGGATGCCATAGCCGGCAAGATCCAAAGTTGAATCTGTTGGATTCATGATCTCCAGGGCATTGTTATTGCCCTCCCCGTCGAGATATCCACTGAAAAAAAGATCCGGTAGAGACTCAGGATCCATCCAGGCCCACCAGAAATCCATTCTATTCGCATCGGGTTTGACCGTGTACCAAGGCCAGCCACCATCTCCCGGTTGGGACCCGTTGACATGAACAATGTAATTAAAATTGCTTCCGACCCAAAGGCTGTCAATAACAACAGAGTAGATCCCGTTTGAATCCGGATCAGATAATGTGTCAGTGCTAAATGAATCTAAATGTGGGAAGCCCATTTCCATTTCCACGATATCTGTTCCCGGATTGAATAGTCCCAATTCTTCTCCATAATTCATGTTTACATTGACCGTCAGTGTAGTAATGGATGGTTCCTGGTCATTGTACCAGTGAGAAAGATTGTTCTCCCCTTCCTGAATGGTGTAGGTCCTGTATCCAGAGGAATCAAGAGTTTCAGATGTCCCATCGTTCCTGTTTCTCCTGAACCGGTATTTTATGGTTTGTCCGGCAAACAATTTCTTCATGGTAACGGAATAGATACTGTCCCCGTCCGGATCTGTAAGGTCCGTCCCCGAAGGATCTCCCCAGTTATTAAAATCGCCGACCACATCAACATAATCGAATAACGGATCAAAATTTTTCAGAAATGTCTGATAGGACAGATCCACACTGAAGCTAACCTCAGCTGTATCCAGTTCGAAAGGGATATAGAAATACTGGCACCCTTCTGCTCCATGGTCCAGTCCTATTCTACCACTTTCATAGAACTCGCCCACTATACCTGTAATCAATTCGGTTCCTGTCCCATAAAACGCCGAGGGGGTAAAAGTGATACTGAAAAGGCTGTCATCATTAAGATAAAGACAGGGGAGGGTGCTGTCCAATCCCATTTCCCATGTTGAGATGCGATGATGCCACCAGTCTTTTTCTTCAAAGAGCAGCACGGCTGAAGATTCCATAAAAACGGAATCCAGTCCGGATAAACCACCGTGGCCATCCGGAATGCAGGCCTTTTTTGGATCAAAGGTCAGGGTGATTTCATCAAAGCCCGAGGCATCTTCCGGCATTATGGATATGGCTTCGGGGAGCTGGGATTGAGCTATTTGTATCAAACAGCAGGAATAACAAGAGGGAGAGCGAAACAAACCGGTTGAGAACCGGCAGGAATTTCTTGTAAATCATCTCATTTTACTTAAACGATTGAAAATGTGGGCGTAATAAAGTTACAAAAAACTCCTCATTAAATATCTATAATTTTCAATATGTTCCTTGACGAGAAAAAAAGAAAGGTCAGGAATAAAAAATAACGAGTCTACAGGACCCGATCTGGGACCTGCAAACTCGTTTCCATGATTCGAATGCTATCTTAATTGTGCCAGGAGCAGAATTGCGATTACCGAAAATGCCAGCACAACCAGGAGGAAATTGTTCAGGCGGTTTCCTTCCTGCTTCAGGATGCTGAGAACAAGAAGGGGTAAAAGAATAACTGCAACCGCCAGCCAGGACACCATGAGTACTACACCTGCCCCCGGCCAGTGCTGTATCTTGAACAGACCGCCGGCAATAAACAGGATCCCTGCAATTACACCGAGAATGTAATAGGTCATGTTCACCGGCAAATTCTTTGCACGTGCATCCCGGATCTTTAGTACTGCATAAATTGGTAACACAGCAAGTGCCATGGTTCCCAGTCCAAGTGTTAACATAATTCCTGCACCGGGCATGTGCTGGATCTTGAATAATGATCCGATTATGGTCAGTATCCCGGCAGTCATTCCGGTAAGGTAAAAACCGAGAGGCACGGGTTCATTTTGCTGGCGTGTATCCCGGATCCTTACCATGGCAAAAATGGGCATAAAAAGGACCGCCATTGCTAAGAAACCTACAGAAATAATTAAACCAGCCCCAGGCAAGTGCTGCAACTTTAGAACAAGTCCAACACCTAATAAGATGGGAATTGCTATCCCCAGTCCATACATTGTTTTTTTCATTTTTCGATACTTTTTGTTGATTAAATACAAGGTCTCATCCTGGATCTGCCTGATCCTTCTTGAACCCATCTCTTGTTTTACTTTCCGATATGCCTCATTAAAGTGCAGACCATTCTCCATCTCTTCTTCAATATTGCAACAAATGTGGTCGAGGAGCTCGTTTTTTAACAGGGTATACGTCAATCCCTGCTGATCGATGTCACCGGAGATCTTGTCAATCTCCACTTCATTTAATTCATACATGATTCAGGCTGAGACCAGGAGAGGGTTTTAAAATTTGTTTCATGATTCTTACAAATTCCATGAATTCCTCAACCTTGTCCCTGGAGGTCTTCTCCCCTTCCGGGGTCAGACGATAATACTTCCTGACTCTTTTTCCGATATTGTACTCCTCCGGCACAATCATTCCGTCAGCCTCCAGTTTATGCAAGGTCGGGTAGAGCGCTCCCCAGGTAAGTTTGATTTTCCCGTCGGAAAGTTTTTCGACCTCCTGGGTGATTTCGTAGCCATACATTCTTCCTTTCTCTGCGATTAGATTCAAAACGATCGTTTTAAGGGTTCCCTTCAATAGTTCATTAGATATCATGGCTCAAATATATATAAGATTTCGATATATTGCAAACTTTTATATAAGAAGTTTATATAAAGGTATGAAAAAATGGTTGGGGAAGATTCTTTTTTTTCTCATATTTGGATAAGGGAAGAGTCTGTTTAATTTTATTAAAAAACCATGAATCCAAAACAATCTTTATCATTACTATTAATTACTTTTTTATTCTTTTCAGTAGCCAGTGCACAATCTGGTCTGAAGTATCAGTTACCGCCTGACCGTCTTGTAGAGTTTGTTGATGCACCACCAACTCCATCAGTCAGTATTTCAAATGATGGTAAGTGGATGTTGATCATGGACAGGCCCGGACTTCCTTCCATTGAGGAGGTGTCTCAGCCCGAATTAAGACTGGCGGGACTGAGGATCAATCCACTGACAAATGGACCAAGCAGGGGACGATACCTTAATGATTTAAAGTTATTATCCCTGGTTGACAACACAGAATACGAGGTTTCCGGCCTTACTGAAAATCCCCGCATCAGTAATGTTTCCTGGTCACCTGACGGGAAAAATGCAGCATTCTGCAATACGGTTGAAAAAGGAATTGAGCTCTGGGTACTTGATGTTGAAGCAAAAAAGTCAAGGCGGCTGACTGAACCGGTATTAAACAATATTACAAGGGAATCCCCATATTCCTGGCACCCGGATAATAAGTCTCTGCTTTACAAATCGATTGACAAAGACAGGGTTTCACCTCCTGAACCTTCTAAAATACCATACGGGCCTGTTGTTCAGGAAAATACGGGCACAAAATCTCCGATCAGGACCTACCAGGACTTGCTTAAAAATCCTTACGATGAGAAGGTTTTTGAATATTACGCCAGCTCTCAGATTATTCACTTATCCCTGAAAGGAGAATCCCGGGAAATAGGTTCCAGGGGGATTATTACTATGTGTGCTGTTTCACCTGATGGACAGTACCTGCTGGTGGAAACCGTCAAGAAACCCTATTCATACCTTGTGCCATACTACCGTTTTCCCTTAAGTATAGAGATATGGGATATTCAGGGGAAACTGGTCCATACGCTGGCGGAACTAACCCTGGCAGATGATATCCCCTCCGGTTTCGGATCTGTTCGAAAAGGTGTTCGATCCGTTGAATGGAGGTCCGATGTCCCGGCGCAGCTTTTCTGGACAGAGGCACTTGATGAAGGAGACGGATCGAAGAGGGTGGACTTCAGGGACCAGGTTTTCAGTTTAAAGGCACCCTTCACCGGGGAAATTGAAAAAGGTCCAAAATGTTCCCTTCGCTTTGCAGGCATAGACTGGGGGAATTCCTCCACGGCTATGATATATGAATACTGGTGGAAGACCCGGAAAGAAATTATTAGCCGGTTTGAGCCGGACAAACTTGAGGCTGAAAAAAAGGTTTTGTTTGAGCTGAATACTGAAGACCGTTACGCTGATCCAGGCAGCTTTGTCAGCAGTAAAAATTCCATGGGGAAGTGGGTCCTTTTGTTCGGGAATAAAGACAAATCACTATACCTGAGAGGCAGGGGAGGTTCACCAAGGGGATATGAACCATTTATCAACAGCTATGATCTGAGTACGGGTAAAACCAACCGGCTCTGGCAATCCTCTCCCCCATATTACGAATACCCATCCAGAATTCTGGATGGTTCAAAAGGAATACTCCTTGTTTCCCGTGAATCAGTCACCGAGCAGCCCAATTATCACCGGGTTGAATGGCGTAAAGGAAAATCAACCCAGGTTACAAAATTCCCACACCCACATCCCGACCTTATGGGACTTGGCAAGCAATTGGTTACCTATCAGCGGGAGGATGGTGTTCAACTAAGTGCTACACTGCATTTACCGTATAAGGACCCTGTAAAAAATAAAGACCTGCCGGTGATCATGTGGGCCTATCCAAGAGAATTCAAAGATGCTAAGTCCGCCGGACAGGTAGATGACTCTCCTTATTCTTTTGACCGGATCAGTCACTGGTCTACACTTGTATGGTTAACCCAGGGGTATGCTGTTTTCGATGATCCCAAAATGCCAATCATTGGAGAAGGAGACAAGGAACCCAATGACACTTTCATAAAACAATTAGTTGCCAGTGCCAAAGCTGCTGTTGATAAAGTGGTTGCTATGGGTGTGGCGGACCCGGACAAGATCGTGATCGGCGGACATTCCTATGGTGCATTCATGACCGCCAACCTGCTTGCACATTCAGATCTGTTTGCAACCGGAATTGCCCGAAGCGGAGCCTATAATCGTACTCTGACTCCATTCGGCTTCCAGGCAGAAGAAAGGACTTACTGGGAAGCACCCGATGTGTATTACAATATGTCTCCATTTATGCATGCAGATAAGGTCAATGAGCCGATCCTGTTAATTCATGGACAGGCAGATAATAACTCGGGAACCTTTCCCATACAAAGCGAGCGCTATTATCATGCACTGAAAGGCCAGGGGGCTACCGTAAGGCTTGTTATGCTACCCCATGAGAGTCATGGCTACAGGGCCAGGGAGTCCCTGCTCCATATGCTGTGGGAAACAGACGAGTGGATGAAAAAGTATGTGTTAAACAAGGAATAACCGGAAGTTAAATATGAAAAGAACGATTCTGTTACTGTTATTATTCACTTGTGGATTTCTATCTGCACAGGATCAGGATTCCATCCTTGTCCGGAGGCTATTCGATGAAGCCCTGACCAGCAACGTGGCATATGAAAACCTGAGATGGTTATGTAAGAACACCAAAGGAAGAATAGCCGGAACTCCGGAAGCTGCATCAGCAGTTGAATTTACCCGCCAGGTCATGCTGGACATGGACCTTGATTCTGTCTACCTCCAGGAATTGAAGGTAAAAAGATGGGTTCGCGGAAAAATAGAATCTGCAAGGATCATTTCTTCCACCCTTGGCTCAGAGGACCTGTCAATTACCGGATTGGGCTTATCCGTTGGAACCAGTGATATTGGCATTGCAGGCAATGTAATCGAGGTACAGAATTTCGAGGAACTTGAGCAGCTAGGTGAAGAAAGGATTAAGGGAAAAATAGTATTCTTTAACAGGCCCATGGATCCGACCCTGCTGAACACTTTCAAAGCTTATAGTGGTGCTGTTAACCAGCGTGGCCGGGGGGCCATCGAAGCAGCAAAATATGGTGCATTAGCTGCCATTATCAGATCAGTCACAACGGCAATTGATGATCATCCACACACAGGTGTAATGGGATACGAAGAAGGCATCCCAAAAATACCTGCCGTCTGCGTAAGTACCATGGGAGCGGATCTATTAAGCACCTGGCTTGAAAAAGACCCTGATCTTGACCTGCATCTTATCAGTAATTGCAGCAATCATCCTGATGTCACCTCCCATAATGTAATAGGCGAGATAAGGGGATCAACTTATCCGGACGAGATCATCACTGTCGGCGGACATCTGGATGCCTGGGATAATAGTGAAGGTGCACATGATGACGGGGCCGGTTGTATTCAGTCCATTGAGACCCTGAGGCTTTACAAAGAGCTTGGAATCCGGCCTAAACGAACTGTAAGGGCTGTTATGTTTATGGATGAGGAAATTGCACAACGCGGTGGAAAAAAATATGCAGAACTGGCAAAAATAAACGGTGAAAAGCATTATGTGGCCCTTGAATCGGATAGAGGGGGACTTTTGCCCAGAGGATTTGGAATCGGAGCCAGTGGTGAAAGACTGGAGAAGATGCTGGCCCTCGAAAAGTATTTTGCACCTTATGGTATAACAGAATTCAGAGGAGGTGGAGGCGGTGTGGACATCGGTCCCCTGCGCGAATTTGGTACTGTGCTGATCAGCCTTGTACCCGATATGCAACGCTACTTTGATTATCATCATTCCCCGAACGATACTTTCAAGCAGGTAAACATCAGGGAACTTCAGCTGGGAAGTGCATCGATAGCTTCATTGATATATCTCATAGATAAAAATGATTTATAACTTAAACTTCAAACCATGCAAACGAACAGGAGATCATTTCTGAGAAAATCCCTTTCAGCAGCAGGAGCAGCCACCCTATTCGGCATGCTTAATGAATCTGAGGCAGCGGTAACCCTGTCTGAAATGTCAGCAAATCTTCCGGAACCAGTCGGAGATGTCACAACAGATCAGAATTTCTGGTATTATATTAAAAACTGCTATACCTCCAGTCCTAACATTATGAACCTCAACAACGGAGGTGTTTGTCCCCAGCCAAAAGTTGTACAAGAGGCTTTCGAGAGCTACAACCGGTTTAGTAATGAAGGACCTGCTTATTATATGTGGAATGTTGTAGGCAAGGGAAGGGAGACAGTAAGGCAGAATCTCGCAAAACTGGCGGGATGTTCAGATGAAGAGATTGCCATTGTCCGAAATACTACCGAAGCCCTGGAGACTGTCATATTCGGGGTTAATCTGAAAAAGGGTGATGAGATTGTATTGACCAGACAGGACTATCCCAATATGATAAACGCCTGGAAACAGAGGGAGAAAAGAGAAGGAATAGTACTTAAGTGGGTAGATCTTCCAATGCCGATTGAGGATGAAGATGCTGTGGTTGAAGCCTACAGGGAACAATTTTCAAACCGGACCCGGATGATACAGGTAATGCATATGATCAACTGGAACGGTCAGGTACTTCCGGTCAGGAAACTTGCAGATGCTGCTCATGAGGAAGGGATTGAGGTTATGGTTGATGGAGCACATACATTCGCTCACCTGGATTTTAAGATTGAGGATCTCCATTGTGATTATTTTGGTACCAGCCTGCATAAGTGGCTGTGCTCTCCTTTCGGAACAGGAATGCTCTGGGTAAAAAAGGGTAAAATCCCAGGCATCTGGCCCCTGACTGCTCCGGGAGATCCTGAAAGTGATGACATATGCAAATTTGAAGCGATGGGTACCCGATCCTTCCCGTCTGAACTCGCCATTGGTACGGCCATAGAATTTCACAAGATGATAGGGATTGAAAGGAAGGAAGCCAGGCTGAGATACCTTAAAAACTACTGGATGGATGCCCTGAAAGATATCGAGGGAATCCGATTTAATACCTCACAGAAGGATCCGTTTTCCTGTGGACTCGGAAATTTTGCCATCGAAGGAATAGAACCAGCCGAGATCCAGAGAAAATTGATGAATGAACACAGAATCTACACCATTTCCATAGACTGGGCAAATATCCAGGGAATCAGGGTTACTCCAAACGTCTATACTTCAACGGACGACCTTGACATGTTCACCTCAGCTGTGCATGAGATAGCCGCATCATGCCCCTGAGAAGATTGTATATATCTAAAGAAAATTGACATAGCCTTGTGGCGGGATTTTCAAAGCGGATCAGGAGGGCCGGAATTTAACCGGAAACAGCATCGGAACCTTTTTCCTGTACTCCCTATAATCATCACCGTACATATTTATGAGGAGTTTCTCCTCATATGAGGAAATAAAGTGGTAAAAAATTATTATCAGCAGCCACAAACCTGTGGTGATAATTGATAATGTGATGAATATAAGTCCCATGTAAGACAATATAGCAGCAAGATATATAGGATGTCTAACGAGCGAAAAAACACCTTTAGTAATTACATGTGGTGTATCCCTGACCTCGCTGAAAACAATCTTCATACCAGATCTCGCCATTAATAATGAGAGGATAAGAATAACGGCACCGGCAATACCCCTGACATACCATGAGATGCTTTCTGACAGAAAAGTAGAATACTTCAGGACAAATGAATCAAGGATCCAGACAGCGAGGAAAAGGATTATGAAGATCACCTGTACTATATCACCAAGGGGGTGTTCCCCTGCAAGATCCTTTCTGTCAGCATCACGTTTGTGCTGATGTGCTTTAAGGTTTTCTGAACTCATTGATTGACATGTTATTCATCTTTATAGTCCAAAAGGATTATTTCACGATCAGATTGCCATGAAATACTTCATCCCCTTTAAGCAATATATGATAATATCCCGGACTAAGCTCCGCAACCCGGAGGGTATATTCATCCCCGGATATTGCGCCGATACGCCTGACTGCCTTCCCTGAAATATCAGTAAGGATCAGTGAATAATTCTGGCCAATTGATTTACTGAACCTGATTGTGACCCAATCCATAGCGGGATTGGGGAAGATACTCAGAGATGAGTAACCTGTAGGCTTGCTTGTACCGGAAGGCGATAATTTCTTATTATTATCCATGTTCGAGAGCGAATGCTGATAAGGTCCGGTTCCTGCTTTTGATGAGCCACCGGAAGCATTGCATGGATCTGAGAGAACGCCTGCAACACGGTAATAGAATGTATTTGTAAGAGCAGAAGGATCTTTATCAATAAAAACTGAAACTTCCGGGGGAATATTTTCTTCAAGGGCCACGAGTTGGGTGGAATCAGAACCTTTGTAGACGCTGTAACTGTTAAAATCAATGGATTTTCCTTGAACCTGGTATTTTTCCCATCGAAGGTTTACCCCATCAATATAACCACTGTACTGGAGAAAAATTGGTATATGATAGGGGGTGAATCCGGATTCATTCCCACAGGTATCTGTTATGGTCATTTCATATCTGTATGGCCTTTTTCCCGGGTCTGCTTCCTGATCCTTATATATGCTCAAATCATCATAGGCAACGGACCCAATCCAATCTCCTTCCCGGTAAATATTATATTCTGAAATGCCCATATCGGGTGTTCTCTCCCATATAAGCATAAATTTCCCGGTAGCCTGATCGATTGTAATAAGGCAAATGCTCATTGAATCATAAGGTTCAGAAATCAATACTTTGACCGAATCTGTGCTTTCGCATGCCGTATTGTTATTGCCCACTATTACCCAGTAGGTGTTGGATACGGAAACCTTCAGCGTTTGTGTACTGCTTCCGTCAGACCATTCGTACCAGTCAAAACCTGCACCCGCATCAAGTGTAAGAAAGCTCCCTCCACATAAACTGGTATCCGTTCCGAGGTTTACATCCTGTATTGATGGATCGACCGTGACATGGATTGAATCTTCTGCTATACACCCGAAATTATCAGTAACCGAGACAGAGTATAATCCTTGCAGGCTGACCTCGGTTATCTGTGTACTATCCCCATTACTCCATGAGTAAGTGTAGAAACCATTTCCAGCATCCAGCAATACGGATACACTGCATACCCTCCTGTCCTCCCCTAATGATACGATGGGAGCTGTTTTTACCAAAAGTTTGGCAATATCTGAGGCGACGGAATTGGCCTGACTGATACAATTATCACTTATGAGTACCTGTACATCCTGATTATCATCCAGGCTTGCTTCCTCAACAATAAGGAAAGCATCAGTGCTCCAATCCTTAATTGTCTTGGTTTCATTCTGCCATTTATAGGTCAGTTGTCCTGTACCCAAAGCCTGCACCTCAATATATGCACTGTCTCCCACACATAATGAATCACTTTCAGGCTGGACAAGGAAGGTAGGTTGTGCCCGAATATTTAGTTGCACCACAAGGGATGTATCAACACCAGGAGCACACTCTCCTGTAACAATAACCCGGTATTGATATCCATTCATGTTGGCTACGGCTGTTTTGACAGTTAGGTTGCCCGACTGGTCAAAATCGTAGTTGCCGGATGAAGAAATATCCACCCATGGATCTGTCCCGGATATCCGCTCCTGCCAGTCATAGACTAGCTGAGCACCGCTGACTGATACCGAAAAACCTGCAGCGGCATCCTCACATACTGTATCACTGGCTGGCTCTGTCATTACCTCTGGTGCAGTAAGTACCGACAATTCGGCTTCGGTAGTGGTAACAGATTCGCAACCGTTGGAAACGATGCATCTGTATAGATTCATATCATCAGCGGGCTCCGGAATGAAGGTAAGATTATCGGATCTCTCACTTAACAGGTTCTTCCAGGAACCGCCGGTGGATTGTTCCTGCCAGAGATAAGATATTGCGCCCCCTGAGGCTCCCACTGAAAATTCAGCTTGGAGGCCAAGACAGTTACTCTGTGGTTGTGGATTTGTACTGACAATTAGATCGGTCCCAAAAGTAGTAACAATAATAGTTGCCATTGAGGTAGAATAACCACCGCCGCCGGAACAGCTGACCTCACAATAATACCTGCCTGCTGTGCCGACTGAATATATATTATCCGTTTCCCCGGAAATCATTACATAATCAGCCCATCCACCATTGTTTATTTCCCGGTACCATTGATACGTGGCATTACTGCAGGCCGGGGGAAGTGGCCAGATAAAGCCTGTGGACCTGGCATAAAGATCTATTGATTCATTACTGCAGATGGCAAGTGGTCCCGTTACATTTGTCAACATACAAAGAGACCCGGTCATACAATAGTACGGATCAGCGCTTGAATACTGAACTATGAAAATAAAACTCAGGATCAGGACAAGCCGGGTTATAACAGATTTACTACTTCTGAAAGGACTCATCAGGGCTTATAGTTTAATTTGGAATGGAATTTATGAAAAGCCCCTTAAACAAAAGCACAAAACGGGTCTAAATAAGTTCTAAATTATTTTTAATCAAGGAGTTCGGAAAATCGGATATCATTGTTGGATCTGCTCGATTGCGCCGCTGACAGATGTTACAGGTAGTTTGCAAACCTTGTCACGGCATACAAAAATGGTTGTTTGTCCCTCGACCATTTTATTCCTGTGAAGTTCAAGATCACCCTCACGGGTACCACCTGAGAGAATAACATCAGGAAGATATTGATCGTCCAGTTCACCCCGAAGACTGCCGGATTCTTCCCCAATAATAACTACTTCAAATGGTTTGTTGATGAAATTCAATTCAAGAATGCCCCAGTTTGAGAAGTAAAATATGTTCTTACGCATGTCTTCCTGTACATTGGCAAGCATCTGCTCAGATTTGCTCAGGTAGTCATCATCATAATAGTAATGACCGAGCAGAAACAGGTTTCTCGCCATCTCAGAATTGGATCCCGGAATTACATTATCGGAAATTTCCATATTTCTTGCAATCAGGTTAGAATGGTCATTGTGGGTATAAAAGAACATGCCTGATTTGTAATCATAGAAATGTTCAAGTGTATAGGATGAAAGCTTCTTTGCGCTACTCAGCCATCTTTCATCAAAGGTGGCCTGGTAAAGTGCTATAAATGCTGAAATGGTAAAGGCATAATCGTCAAGGAATCCATGGATGGTAGACTTCACTCCCTTATTGTTCCTTTTTATTTCTCCATTTTTACTGATGGCCCTTTTCATCAGAAATTCAGCATTTTTAAGTGCGGCATCAAGAAATTTCTCATCATTAAATGCCCGGTAAGCATCCACATAGCCCTTCAGCATCAGCGCATTCCATGAAGTCAGGATCTTATCATCGAGTCCCGGCCTGATCTTTTTCTCGCGGGCTTTAAGAAGCTGGGATTTGCCCGAACTGATTTTATTTTGAAGATCCGGGAGAGTATACCCGAACTTCTCAGCTACCCCTTCATCCTCACCGTTCCGGAATAGTATGTTTTTACCGTCTTCCCAGTTGCCCTCTGCCGTGATATTGTAGTATTCAATAAATAAATCCGCATCTTTCCCGAGAATCTTCCCTATTTCCTCTTGTGTCCATACATAAAACTTACCTTCTTCACCCTCGCTGTCAGCATCAAGAGAGGAGAAGAATCCTCCCTCCCGGGAGGTCATCTCCCGTTCAATAAAATTCAGGGTCTCATACACTACATCCTTATAGTTTGGATTCTCTGTGAGTTTCCATGCATTTGAATAAAGACTTACAAGCTGTCCATTGTCATACAGCATTTTCTCAAAATGCGGAACATGCCAGTTTGCATCGGTAGAATATCTTGCAAAACCACCTCCGACATGATCATAGATTCCCCCGTAAGCCATATTGTCCAGGGTGATTATGGCCGCTTCAAGTGCTTTCTCATCACCGCTTAAATAATTATAATGAAGCAGGTATTCCCATACCGATGGCATTGGAAATTTCGGTGCCCTGTTAATACCTCCTTTTTTGAGATCCATACCCGATTTTAGTCCCCTGACCATACTTTCTGCCATATCCATTGTGAATGTGAGACTCTCTTCATTCAAAGGAATATTATCCATGGAGCGGATTCCCTGTGCTATCTTCCCGGCTTCTTCTGCCAGGTTTTCCGGATTGGTCCTCTGCATTTCAATAAAATATTCAAGCACCTTAATCCATTGGTCCTTCGGGAAATAGGTACCCGCATAGAAGGGTTTCCCATCCGGTAAGGCAAAAGCATTCAGGGGCCATCCTCCCCTTCCTGAAATAAGATTCACAGCATTCATATATACCTGGTCCACATCCGGCCTTTCCTCCCTGTCAACTTTTATAGCAATAAAATTTTCATTCATAATCCGGGCGACGGCAGTATCCTCGAAACTTTCGTGTTCCATGACATGACACCAATGGCAAGCTGCATAGCCAATGCTGATAATAAGCATTTTATTCTCCTGCTTTGCCTTTTCCAGGGCCTCTTCACCCCAGGGGTACCAGTCTACCGGATTGTGGGCATGCTGCAGTAAATAAGGACTGCTTTCATGTATTAACTCATTGGTATACTGATGATTATCCTTAAGAGTATTCATTTCATGATTCTTTTTTTGCCCACAGGAAAATACGGGCAGCATTAGCAGGATGGAAATGGCAACAGAAGCCCTCATAGGGCAAAGTTAGCAATTATCGTTTATTTAGTCTAGATTAATTTAAGGTGATTTTATTCACCAAAAGGATCATCAAGGGAATTGCACAACATTCCGCCAAGGAATTCAGCTCCGTCTTCAGTAACGACGAAGCAGTCCTCGATCCGGATGCCGAACTCCCCATAAATATAGATGCCGGGCTCATTGCTGAAAGTCATGCCAGGCTCCAGAGGAAGGGGATTATTTTTCACCAGATAGGGCCATTCATGTCCATCCATCCCTATCCCATGTCCAATTCGGTGTACGAAATATTTGTACTGTGGACCGTAACCAGCATCTTCAACAACTTTTCTGGCTATCCTGTCCACATCCCCGGCAGGTAATCCAGGGCGGATGGCGTTATGTGCAGCCATTTGGGACTTCTTAACAATATCGAATACTTGTTTCTGCTTGTCGGTTGGTGTCCCAAAAACGATGGTCCGGGTAACATCAGACTGGTATCCTTCAACCGAACATCCACCGTCTACAAGAATGATGTCGCCATCTTTCAATCCGGAAACCTTTGAGGTTCCATGAGGAAATGCAGAATTCGATCCAAACAAAGGCCAGCCTCCGCCAGATACACCAAGTTGCTTATGTCCCTCTGAAATTAATGTACGAAGGTCATCAGGAATCATTCCGGACTCCACCTGTGAGAATGCCCATTTGTATGCTCTTTTGGTGATATTATTTGCGAGCTCCATATAGGCAAGTTCCTTCTCTGTCTTAATCCCCCTGCAATGATCAATCAGGGAAGATCCGTCAATCAGTTCAACATCAGATTCTCTCCTGATTCCCTCAATAACGAAACTTCTAACATTTGGATCAATGGCAATGTTTTTGGCAGGAAGTGACTGAAAAACATCATTCAGTAATTTATAGGGCGAATTATGCTCTTCCCATGTTCTCAGGTCTTTGCCGAATCGTATGGATTCCTCAGCCCGGGGAGCTTCGAAATCGGGACAGACCCAGACCGGCTCACCTTTAGCAGGGAGGACCACACCGAATACCCGCTCACTTATCCACCAGTTTAAATCAAAGAAATATTTCAGATTTGTTCCTCCCTCGATCCATAAGGCATCTACCCCGTCATTCTGCATCAGTCTTTTAACTTTTTCCTGCCTTGCCAGGTAATCATTGTCGCCAAGGGCTTGCACACCCAAGGTCATATCTGATAGTCCTGATTCAAGGGACTCTGAGGTACAAGACTGAAGAAAGGCCGGAACGATACCAGATGCGGCAAGGGTCAGTCCCCCGGCTCGAATAAAACTACGACGGTTTTGGTTCATGGAAAGATTAGATTAATGTGCTATCTGTCAAGATATCTTTTTGAAGGTCTAATCGGTTTCTCCTTTTCGGTATGCTTCTAAAGGAGCGCAGGAACAAATAAGGTTCCGGTCACCGTATCCATCGTCTACCCGGGCAACTGAAGGCCAGAATTTATTCTCTTTCACCCATCGCAAGGGGAAAGCTGCCTTCTCCCTTCCATAGGAATGTTCCCAGTTGTCAGCGGCTGTTTCCTCAACGGTGTGTGGGGAATTGCGCAGCACATTATCCAGGGAATCTGCTTTACCTTCTTTTACCTCCATTATTTCCGAATGTATTGATTGAAGGGCTTCAATGAAGCGGTCAAGTTCCTGTTTCGATTCGCTTTCGGTAGGTTCTACCATCAGGGTACCGGGCACGGGGAACGAAACTGTAGGTGCATGGAACCCATAATCCATCAAACGTTTTGCAATATCAGCTTCCGAAATATCTGCAATCTGTTTAAATGGCCTGCAATCAAGTATCATTTCATGTGCGACATAGCCATTCTCACCGGTATACAATATATCATACCAGTTTTTCAGGGAGACAGCCAGGTAGTTTGCATTAAGGATGGCAAAGCGGGTAGCCTCGGTCAAACCTTTAGCTCCAAGCAATTTTATATAGGCGTGAGAAATAGTGAGAATGCTTGCAGATCCCCAGGGTGCTCCTGATACCGCATTAATACCGTTGACTCCACCTGTCTCGGCAAGTGGGTGCGTGGGAAGGAATTCTACCAGGTGGTCTGACACTCCGATGGGACCCATTCCTGGTCCCCCTCCCCCATGAGGGATAGCAAAGGTTTTATGAAGGTTCAGGTGGCATACATCAGCTCCAATAATAGCCGGATTTGTCAGTCCAACCTGGGCATTCATATTGGCACCATCCATATAAACCTGTCCCCCATTCTCATGGATCACCTCTATCATATCTATTACTCCCTCCTCGAATACTCCGTGAGTGGATGGATAAGTGATCATGAAGGCTCCCAGATTTTGCTTATGCTCCTCAGCAAGTGATCTCAGCCGGTCCATGTCAATGTTGCCTTTATCGTCACAATCAACAACCACTACCTCCATACCCGCCATGGTGGCTGAAGCGGGGTTGGTTCCGTGGGCTGATGCCGGGATCAGGACTATATTCCGGTGAGCTTCTCCCCTGCTCTTATGCCAGGCCCGGATAACCGCCAGTCCCGTGTACTCACCCGAGGCCCCTGAATTAGGCATAAAAGATATCTCAGAATAACCTGTGATGGCTTTCAGATCATTTCTTAATTCGTTAATGAGTTGCTGGTAGCCCTCTACCTGTGCTATGGGCACAAAAGGATGAATGCCGGCGAATTCAGGCCAGCTCATTGCAAGCATTTCTGTTGCGGCATTCAGCTTCATGGTACATGATCCGAGGGAAATCATGGAATGGGCAAGGGAAAAGTCTTTACGTTCCAATCGTTTTATGTACCTCATCAGCTCTGTTTCCGAATGGTAGCTTCTAAATACATCCTGCTCCATAAAGGAGGTGGTACGAACAAAAGATCCAAGATCCCGGCTCTTTCCAAATTCTTTTAATGGTATAAATTTTTGTTTCGCAGCAATTGCAAATACCTCCAGGATTGCATTTATATCAGCAAGGGAAACAGTCTCATCAAGGCTGAGATGCACTGTATTTTCATCAGGGTAGTAAAAGTTAAGCTCTCTTTCGAGGGCAAGTTTCTCAATCTGACTACTTCCAATATCGCCCGGTAAAGGGATGTTGAGGGTATCGAAGAACAAACCTGTACCCGGTTTATAACCAAGAGCTTCAAGCATGTCAGCAAGAGTTGAAGTTGCAAGGTGGATAAGGGTTGCTATACGTTTGAGTCCACCGCCACCATGCCAGCACCCGTACATTCCGGCCATAGTTGCCAGCAGGGCTTGTGCGGTACATATATTGGAGGTAGCTCTCTCTCTTTTAATATGCTGTTCCCTTGTCTGCAGCGCCATTCTGAGAGCAGGATTACCATGACGGTCAACCGATACACCAATGATTCTTCCGGGAAGATTCCTCCTGAATTTGTCTCTCGTCGCAAAGTAAGCGGCATGCGGTCCGCCGTACCCCATGGGTATTCCAAAGCGTTGAGTGGATCCGACAACAACATCAGCGTCCCATTCCCCCGGGGGAATGATAAGGGCAAGACTCAAAATGTCGGCTGCCACGCCAACAAGCACCTCATTTTCATGAGCTTTCCTCGTAAATTCCGTGTAGTCTCTAATTTCCCCATCCCCGGAAGGGTACTGAATCAGACAGCCAAAATAGTTCTCATCCAAAGAAATGGAATCGAAGGAACCGAAGACAAGTTCGATGTTAAGGGACTCCGAACGGCTCTTCAGAACATCGATGGTATTGGGAAAAATGTTGGTATCGACAAGAAACTTACACACACCTGCCTTGACCTTAGCACGTGAACGGGTGTTGTACATCATGATCATGGCCTCAGCAGCAGCCGTTGCTTCATCAAGCAGTGAAGCATTGGCAATCTCCATACCGGTAAGTTCCATGACCATGGTCTGGAAATTCAGCAGGGCTTCAAGACGACCCTGGGAAATCTCAGCCTGGTATGGAGTATAGGATGTGTACCAGACAGGATTCTCGAGAATATTCCGCTGGATCACTGCCGGAAAAATTGTATTATAATAGCCCAGTCCAATAAAAGAACGATAGAGTTTGTTCCTGCCTGCGATCTTTTTCAGCTCGTTAAAGTACTCGTATTCGCTGATTCCCGAAGGCATATTGAGAGGGGACTTCAAGCGTATGGAGGCAGGAATGGTCCTGTCAATAAGTTCATCAAGACTGCTTACTCCAATCTTCTCGAGCATGGGATGGATTTCGTGGTTTCGGGGACCAATATGGCGGTTTGTGAATAGATCCATTTCAGTATTTTTTAAGGATGCACAAAAATATAAATCTGGGGGGATTTCAGCAAAATTCCTTTATGTTGGAAAACTTTTTTTTCTAAGAAAAAATCCAAGGGTCCGAAAACCCTTGCTAAACTTTAACTCAGAAAGGGATTTGTGTTTTTTTCCTCTCCTATTGTTGTAGTCGGACCATGGCCGGGGTAAACAATTGTTTCCGGTTCCAATCCCAGTAGCTTTGTTTGTATTCCTCCTATAAGGCTGTCATAATCTCCACCGGGAAGGTCAGTCCTCCCAATGCTCTGCCTGAACAACACATCACCCGAGATTAGAAAATTCTGTTCTGAGCTGTGGAATAATATCCCACCTGGTGAATGACCCGGAATATGGATGACATTCAGGGTGGATTCTCCAAAAGAAAGAACATCCCCGTCGTTGAGGAAAGCCTTTGGCTCCGGAGGTTGTTCAAGAGAAAGCCCGAAGAATTCAGCCTGGCTCCTGCTGTGTGAGAACAGGGATTTTTCCTCGGGATGTATAATAAAGGGAAGGTCAAACTTCCTTGCCAGATAGGCCACACCAAGGATATGGTCAACATGGCAGTGTGTATTAACGAGTTTCACCGGTTTTAATCCATGCTCATCTAGATAATCTGTCAGCTCATCTTTTTCCTGCTCCTCCTGGCATCCGGCATCAACAATGATACACTCACCGGTGTGGTCAGAAAGGAGATATGTATTCTCCTGGAATGAATTGAATACGAAGGTTTCAATATTTATCATGTGCGTGGTAAATTTATTCATTTGTTCCTTTAAGTAGTGGTACAAAAGCAAAATATCCATGTTTTGTTCTTTCAAAATCATCATCACCCCTGCGGATTATGCGAATCATTTCCTGTCCGTGCTTACTACCAACCGGGACTACCATTATCCCTCCGGTTTTTAGCTGTTGAAGCAGGGCTTGTGGGACACCTTCTGCCCCCGCTGTGACCAGAATCCTGTCAAACGGTCCGTAAGTCTCTTTTCCCTGGTAGCCGTCACCATAGAAAAAATGGGGTTTGTATCCGAGTTCCCCGAGTATGGCCTGTGCATTAAGAAATAATTTCCGTTGTCTTTCGATTGTATATACTGAGGCACCCAGATCCAGCAGTACTGCGGTCTGGTAACCGGAACCTGTACCAATTTCCAGCACCTTGTGCCGGGTCCTAACGTCAAGTAATTCAGTCTGAAAGGCCACTGTATAAGGCTGTGATATTGTCTGACCCTCTCCAATGGGAAAAGCCTGGTCCTTATAGGAGAACCTGATAAAACTACTGTCCATGAAGAGATGCCTGGGTATGGAACCGATGGCCTGCAGAATCCTTTCATCCCGGATGCCTTTACCCCGAATTATCTCTACAAGTTTTTTGCGTAATCCTTTATGTTGAAATGAATCGTTCATATAAATACGGTAGATGCAAATTTGATATTTTTTTAACAAAAAATGTTTATTCGTTGAAAAGTATTTAAAATCTAATCTTTAAAATGCTTTATGTTTGTAGAAACACTATGATCTTCAATGCTTAAGATCGGCATCATCGGTGAGAACGGTTCAGTCCAGGGATTGAGTGAGGCAATAAGCTCTCATGCAACCTGCATATACTCAGGTACTTACCTGTCTGATTCTGGGCGAGCCAGGCAATTCTCAAGCCATTATAATGTGCCCGTCTTTACTTCCTTCCAGGCATTTCTTTCCGAAGTTGATGCCATTATTGTTGAATCTGCTGGTGATATTAACTCGGACAATATCGTTGAAGCGATTAAAAGTTCAAAGCATATATTGCTGCAGAAACCGCTGGATTGGCCGGAGGAGGAACTTAAGTATATATTTAAACTTGCTGATGAGGCAAATACCTTGCTTCAGCTAAGGGAGTCCTTCCTTTTCAATCCTGTAATCCGGGCTGCTGAACCCTTCATACATTCACCTGCTTTTATAGATTACCAGATCGGAATTTCCTCGGAAGCTCCGAATGAAGATCTTTCGGACCTGATAATGGGATCCGTACTGGAATGTCTCGATGCAATAACATATCTAAATCCGGGACGGGTATCAAAGCATGATACAGTTTTTTCGCCGGATCTGTTTGGATTTCCAGGTGTAATCCATGGCCGGATAGAATATGATAATGGTTGTATTGCCAACATCACATGTAATGGATATGCCGAACAGGATAAATCAGTTTGTTACATCTACCAGGAAAACAGGCATGCTATTCTCAATTTTTTGAATAAACGCCTTGTGATCAAAGACAGGATAGGTGAGGAGGAGAAACCAAAGTCTTTCACAGTGCCGCTGATAAACAAAGATCCTGTTGTCGAAGAATTACTGCATTTTACCGGAATGGTATTGAACAATAGTTACCAGCTTTCATCCCCCGAGAGATATCTGCATTCATTTCTACTGGCCAGAAAAATGATTGAGAATCTTCCGATCCAGGAACTCCAGGTCTGATTCCCATTTTCTTTTATAAAAAATTATACAAGAGCACAATTTTTTTAGTTTTTCCAAGTTTATATGGTGTATGGTCAAAGACCATACCCCTGACAAAACTAACTGGCTAGACTAACTTATTTGTGAACAAAAGGACCACGGTTATACTGTACCTTCTTTCCGATTTTCTGTCTGCAGCACTCAGCTGGGCTATATTCTATGTTTATCGGAAAGTACAAATTGAACCTGCAGTTTTCGGCTATGAAATACCGATCGAACTCGGTACAAGATTCTGGGTGGGGATAATAGTTATACCAGTTTTCTGGTTAATGCTTCATTACCTGTCTGGAGCCTACCAGGATGTGCTTCGAAAATCCAGGCTACGGGAACTTGGTCAAACCATACTAATCACACTTACAGGTGTTGTTATCCTGTTTTTTGTTCTGATCCTTGACGATGTGATTGTATCCTATAAGGATTACTATTCATCTTTTTTCATTCTCGCCGGACTCCAGTTCATATTCACCTACATACCAAGGGTTATAATTACCAGTGTCATAACCAAGAGGGTACACAGGGGACATATCTGGTTCAATACTCTTATGATTGGAAGCAATGGCCGTGCATCAGAAATTATAAGGGAATTTGAAGAAAGGCATAATTCTACAGGGAACAGGATTGTTGGCTTTCTTAATGGCAATTCAAAAGGGGAGTACCAGCTTGCCGGAAAGGTAAAACACCTTGGAGCTGCAGCAGACATTATAAGGGTGGTTGAGCAACATAAGATTGATGAGGTCATAATAACACTTGACACATCAGAGCATCAGGCTATAAGTTCTATCATAAATACTTTAAGCGGTAGCCAGGTTGTGATTAAAGCCAGTCCGGATATCCATGATATTGTCTCGGGTAAGGTTAAGGTACATACTATTTTCGGGCTTCCTCTGATTGAGATTACCCATAGACTTATGCCGGTCTGGCAGGAAAATATGAAAAGGTTCCTGGATGTCTTATTATCACTGCTGGCTCTCGGCATTTTGTCGCCGCTGATTCTTATCCTAATGATAGGTGTGAAAATCAACAGCAGGGGACCTATAGTGCTTCGTCAGGAAAGAATAGGCAGGTATGGCATTCCTTTCACGCTTTACAAATTCAGGTCAATGTTTGCCGACGCCGAGAAAAACGGTCCCGAGTTAAGCCGGAAAAATGACGACCGCGTTACCAATTTCGGAAAATTTATGCGGACGAGAAAAATGGATGAAATTCCAAATTTCATCAATGTAATAATGGGAGAAATGTCTCTGGTAGGTCCAAGGCCGGAGAGGCAGTACTTTATCAACCAGATCATCGAGCAGGCCCCTCACTACGTTCACCTTCAGCGGGTAAAACCGGGGATTACTTCCTGGGGACAGGTAAGGTATGGTTATGCAGCAAATGTAGAGGAGATGATAAGGCGGCTTAAATATGACCTGCTATACATTGAAAACATGTCCCTTTTCGTCGACTTCCAGATCCTCATCATTACCTTCCTTACCATCTTCAAAAAAGAGCATATTTAATAAATTTTTCTGCCTGTCATCACCAGCTCCCTGATCCTGGTCGTCCACTCCCCAATGGAAGCCGTACACACCCCGATGTGAGAACTCAGAAATTATTGAAGGAAACTTTCGTCAACGGCAGGTATGAAGGTCCCTCAGGCCTCAGGATACTCTCATAATACGTCAATTCATTTATTTGCACTATCTGGTAGACCGTATCCCTGTATTTCATTAACTGCTCTTGCAGGAGTTCAGTATCCCTTATATTTTTAAGTCGGGCCAGTGTCAGGTGTGGGCGGAACTCACGTGCCTCAGGAAGAAACCCGATTTTTGCAAGGCCTCTGTCCACCCCGGTTTTTAGCTTCGGCAGGATCCTGCCCGGATCCATTCCAATCCATAATACCCTTGGATCACGAATATTCCTGAAAATTCCGAGTCCCTTGAACACAACCTCAGGAGGTTTGGAGGAGCCCGCCACCTCCTCCAGAAGCTTTTTTGTCTGGTCTGCCTGCTGCGGGTTTGTATCGCCAAGAAAACGAAGAGTTATATGAAGATTCTGAGGATCGACCCATTTGATCTTTTCTGCCTTCAGAACATTCCTAAGCTCCAGGATACATTCCATCATCTCATTCTCAGGCTTAACTTTCACTGCAATGAATGTTCTTTGCATCTGAATCGAAAAAAATGAATAAATTTATTTCATAAAACCAAACTCTGAAAGTTATGAAAAAGTTTGCCGTGGTACTATCAGGTAATGGAGTATTCGATGGCGCTGAAATTCATGAGGCCACTCTCTCACTTTATGCAATTGCCAAAAAGGGAGCTTCTTATGAGATCTTTGCTCCGGATATCCCCCAGCATCATGTAATTAACCATATCACCGGAGAGGAGATGGATGAAACCCGGAATGTACTTGTAGAATCCGCCAGGATTGCACGTGGCAATATAAAGCCGCTGAGCGAGTTTTCAGGAAAGGATTTTGATGCCCTCGTTTTCCCCGGAGGATTTGGTGCAGCAAAAAACCTGTCCAGTTTCGCCTTTGAAGGAGCAGACTGTTCGGTTAATCCGGATGTGGAAAAGGCGATCCGGGAAATGGTATCCCTCGGCAAGCCGGTTGGGGCACTTTGTATCTCCCCCGTTATCCTGGCAAAGATACTGGGTGATGTTGAACTGACCATCGGACAGGATACTGGTACTGCAGAAGCAATTGAGAAAATGGGGGCCACACATACAATGACCTCGCATGGCGAGGTAGTAGTGGATAAAAAATACAAGGTAGTAACCACTCCCTGTTACATGCTTGATGCCACGATCGACCAGATTGGGGATGGAGCCAGTAATGTAATTGACGCAGTTCTGGAGCTGACATAGATGGGGAAATCTTCCGGGAAGGTTGTGGTGTCCGATCTGGTCAGACTCATTCAGGTGGAATCATCAGAGCTGACCGTTTTCGATCAGAACGATAATTTCTTCAATAAGTCGATCCCCACCCTTGGCATCGTACTCTGATTTAAGGTTGGAACCAAAAAGCCTGGCCAGTGCCTGCCAGAAGACAGCAGAAATATTGCCGCGCATTTCTTTCACCAGTTCATATGAGGTATCACCTGTTTCCCTGTCAACAAGTTTGATAAGAATTCTACCCTGGGTTATAGTTAGTTTCTTGAGATCTTCCTTATAATTGCCCATAAGCTCCTTCTCCACTTCTTTAATGTATGCTTTCTGCTCCTTCTCTGTTTCCAGAGTACCCATATGCTCTTCAACTTCAGCGAGTGTCTCTCCCACCAGCTTGGCCCAGGGATATACCCTCTTTATATTGTGGATCAGACGTGTATACCTTCTCCTTTCTTTCCGGCTGGTAAATTTTTTTGTGGGGAAAATATAAACTTCATCAAGATTTGCAACCCATAAGGTATCCCCGTCAATGACTATCGCCCTTGCAACGTAAACATCTGACATATCCGCTTGGGTATCCAGACGTACAACAGAATTGCTGTCAGGGTCCTGGCCAAAAGCAAGATGACTGACCAGGAAAATGAACAGCGCTATAATACTTGGTTTTTTCATTGCATATTATAAACGTAGTACATTTTCAACTATTATGCCAATAAATGGATCTCCATCCAATCGCACTATTTTAAATGCACTTTCCCATGTTTCTTCAAAAAACATTCCCGTTTATAAACTTTTTACGGATTACCATGCTATAATCCCGTATCAGATCGTAATTTTACAGGCATTGAACAATTCGAGAAATGGATCCCAACGATAGAAGCTACACAAACGGAGAGATAACAGTACACTGGAAACCCTCAACATGCATTCATGCAACCACATGCTACAAGGAACTGGGCAGGGTTTTCAATCCCAGGCACAGGCCCTGGGTAAATATGAAAGGAGCCGGTACAGACAAAATAATCGAGATCATAAAGAAGTGCCCTACCGATGCACTCACCTATGAATGGAATGATTCCTCCAAAGAATCAGAAAAACCTCAGCAATTATCTGATGAAGCCCTGAGTGAAAGCGTGGAAAAAATGACCGGTAAACCGGTAGAAATTCGAATCATGAAAAACGGGCCCTATGTGGTAGAGGGTGATTTCAGTGTAACGGGAGCAGATGGTGTCGAGAAAAAACAAATGGTAATGACCTCATTTTGCCGCTGCGGTGCATCAGAGGATATGCCTTTCTGCGATGGTTCTCACAGAATAGATAATTTCACGAGTAGCTGCGATTGAAAATGGATGACAAGAAGAAAAAAACGGCAGAGTTCAAAGTATTGAAAAACGGTCCACTTCAGGTAAGCGGAGATTTCAAACTTCTAAGCATGGGAGGCAAGGTCATAGAATCCGGAAACCCTATATTCCTGTGTCGCTGCGGGGGATCAAAAAATAAGCCTTTTTGCGATGGATCTCATCGCAGGGTTGGACTAAGGGATTAAACATCTTTCTAAGAATTAATCTTATGAAACCACGAATTCTATCTGAAACAGGTAAACTTGAGGGTGTAATACTTCACAGGCCCGGTCCTGAAGTGGAGAACATGACTCCGGTTAATGCAGAACGTGCCCTTTATAGTGATATCCTGAACCTGTCAGTTGCCAGCAGGGAGTATAATCAATTGTCAGGGATACTTGAACGATTTACACAAACTTTTCAGGTTATGGACCTGCTGACTGACATCCTTAACCAGGAAAAAGTCAGACTGGAACTCATTAACAGGGTCTGCAGGAACGAAAATGTTCCCGAAACAATTCCCGACCTGCTTGAACTTGGGGCTTATGAACTGGCCCGAAGTTTCATTGAAGGAGTTCCACTGAAGAAAGACACCCTGACACGATTCCTCAGTTCTCAGGAATTTGCCCTTCGACCCCTGCATAATTTCTTTTATATCAGAGATGCCTGTATTTGCCTTCAGGATCGGGT
Organism: Bacteroides sp.; assembly: GCA_011053095.1. Taxonomy (GTDB): domain Bacteria; phylum Bacteroidota; class Bacteroidia; order Bacteroidales; family SM23-62; genus SM23-62. Next base: position 4,257 of record DRHS01000222.1, on the reverse strand, counting down.
ACTCATAGCAAAAATGGCAAGCAGGGTAAGAGAGAGGGAATCACTAATAATGGAAGCCATCTTCCAAAACCATCCCGACCTGAGTGCTGAAACTGTGAATCCGCTCGAATGCAGCAATTGTGAGGATGGCCTTTCTATTGAAGGGGGAGATGTACTTACTGTAAGGCATGATATTACACTTATCGGTTCCGGAACCCGTACCTCATCCCAGGGAATTGACTTTATTCTTGACCGGCTCAGGGAACGAAAGGAGTCACACCATGTGATTGTACAGGAGCTGCCCAATGCACCCGAATCATTCATCCATCTTGATATGGCATTCACCCTTCTCAGTGATGAGTACTGCATGGCTTATGAACCTCTTATAATGAAGCCCAACCCTCACAGAACGGTATACATCAGGATTGAGGAAGGAAAGGTGATCGAGATACGAAATGTGAAGAACATCGTAGATACTCTGGCGGAACTGGGTATGGAACTGGAGCCGGTCTTTTGTGGGGGAAGCCATGACCAGAGGTTACAGGAGAGGGAGCAATGGCATAGCGGAACCAATTTCTTTGCCCTTGCCCCGGGCAAACTGATCGCATATGAACGAAATATCTATACCCTTGAGGCTGTAAACCGTAAAGGGTTTGAAATCATCCGTGCAAAGGATGTATTATCCGGCAAAAAGAATCCTGACGAATACAGTAAATGGGTTATTAGTATTGAAGGCTCTGAACTTGCAAGAGGAGGTGGAGGTCCGAGATGCATGACCATGCCTCTGCGCCGCAGCTAAACAGATTCCTTCACAAGATCCGCCGCTTCCTGAAGGCTGATTGCAGAATATACCTTCAAACCCGAATTATCAATAAGTACCTTTGCTTCCTCGGCATTGGTTCCCTGCAGGCGGACGATTACAGGTATCCGGACATCACCAATACTTTTGTACGCATCGACAACGCCTTGTGCTACACGGTCACAGCGTACTATTCCCCCGAAAATATTTATCAGGATGGCCTTGACGTTTTCGTCTTTTAGTATTATTCTGAATCCCGCCTCGACAGTTTCCGCATTGGCAGTTCCTCCCACATCAAGGAAATTAGCCGGATCTCCCCCGGAAAGTTTTATAATGTCCATTGTGGCCATTGCGAGACCGGCTCCGTTAACCATACACCCAACATTACCATCCAGCTTCACAAAATTCAGGTTGAACTTTCCGGCCTCGACCTCTGAAGGGTCCTCCTCTGAAATATCCCTCAACTCGGCACAACCGGGATGCCTGTATAGGGCATTATCATCAAGATTTATCTTTGCATCAGCGGCAAATATCTTATTATCAGATGTCTTGAATACAGGGTTAATCTCGATCAGGGAGGCATCGTAACCCTCGTAAGCCTTGTAAAGGGCTATAATAAAACGGGTCATTTCCTTAAAGGCATTGCCTGATAGTCCGAGTTTAAAAGCCACCCGACGTGACTGAAAAGCCTGAATCCCCACCCTGGGATCAATTGTCTCCGTGAAAATCAGATGTGGTGTGTTCTCAGCCACTGCTTCTATATCCATCCCTCCCTCGGTGGAATACATGATTATGTTTTTACCAATTGCCCGGTTGAGCAAAATGGACACATAAAACTCCTCAACCTCGCTCTCGCCAGGATAGAAAATTCCCTGCTCGATCAGGACTTTATGGACTTCCTTGCCCTGGGGACCTGTCTGATGAGTTACAAGATTCATTCCTATTATGCTCTTGGAATACTCCTTAACCTCATCAAGGGATTTAGCGATCTTAACTCCCCCACCCTTTCCACGCCCCCCGGCATGGATCTGGGCTTTCACCGCCCAGGTATCTGCACCTGTATTGCTACGTATTTTTTTTGCTGCTTCAACCGCAGCATCCGGGGAATCGACTACTGCCCCGTCCGGAATGGCTACATTGTACTTTTTAAGAATTGATTTAGCCTGGTATTCGTGTATGTTCATACGTACGAATTTACTTTTTTTTTTAATTTTCTACTCTGAAACCTATGAGGAAATTAAAGAACTCTGATCTTGACCGCCTTAGCGTTGCTGAATTTAAAAAGGCAGATAAAATTCCGGTGGTTGTGGTACTCGACAATGTCAGGAGCCTGAATAATATCGGTTCGGTATTCCGCACTTCCGATGCATTCCTGATTGAGAGGGTACTTTTATGTGGCATTACCGCAAAGCCACCCCACAAGGACATACATAAAACCGCACTTGGGGCTACGGAATCAGTTGACTGGCAGTACTACCCTGAAACGAAGGATGCAATTAGCGCCCTTAAGAACAATGGATACACAATTGTTGCAGTGGAGCAGACCGAGGATAGTGTGGGATTGGATAATTTTCGCTTAACGCGGGAAAATAAGTATGCCTTTGTCTTCGGACATGAGATCAAAGGAGTGCAGCAGGAGATAGTTGACCAATCCGACATCAGTCTCGACATTCCTCAATTCGGAACCAAACACTCCCTTAACATATCCGTTTGCGTGGGAATAGTCCTCTGGGAATCCTACAAGCAGCTTCTAATGCGTTGAAGACTGAAAGGGATATCAAAAAAAAATGGCCGCCTGTTTCCAGGCAGCCACTTCCAGAGATATATAATCCCAAGTAATTATTTCACGATTTCCTTAAAGGTATCATCCTCAAAGAATTCAAAGAATTCAACATCCTTAGCTGCATGCGGCTTAAACTTTTCAGGCTTTGCTGCAACGGCTGCACGAAGTGCATTGTACATCACTTCTGTATCTCCATCACGAGCAGCAGCGACTGCAATCAGGTAATTAACCTTAGCTGATTCGTCAAGCTTGCGAGCCATCTCAATAGCGTGGGATGGCTGTCCGTTAAGCATGATAACCAAAGCATTATTGAATGATTCGCTCGCACCTAAATAAGTCTTGGCGGCTTCGTAGTCACCTTCCTTTATCTTAATTGCTGCAAGGTTTTGGTTTACTTCATCTCCGGCACCCATTGCTGAGGTAAAGAGGTTTTGAGCTGATTCTATATCACCCTCCATCAAGGCAATTACACCGAGGTTATTCTTAACGATGTTATGGTCCTTTATTTCCTTAGCTCCTTCAAAAGCTGCCTTGGCTCCTTCAACATCTCCCATGTCAAGTTTTACAACACCAACATTATTGGCTGCACGAACACTCTTAGGATGCTTCTCCCATGCCTTACCATATAATGCAAGCTTTGTTTCGTTGTCTTCGAAAAGAGAAGCAGCATAAAGAAGTTCTTCGAGCTCCAGGGTGTCCATTTTTTCAGATACCCATTGCTTGATCTCCTCGTCTGACCAACCAACTTTTTCAACATTAACTGTGAAGACTGACCTTCTTAGCTGAGGAAGGATATCTGTCTTGATCTCGTTAAAAGCTTCAGATATATTCTTGATCTCTTTTTCCCGAACTACAGGATCGGAATACATGGAGAGTACCCTCAGGATCAGATCCTTGTCCTGGATATCTGACTCTTCCATAAGTGTCTTGAAACCATCCCAGTCTTCCGGAGTAGTAAGAAGCTTGAAGAAATCATCATCTCCTGGAACTTCAATCTTGGCCCTTCTAAGGTCCCTCTTCAGGTAACGGGTAGCTGAACCTTCCCTGTTCCCTGAAAGCTTGGTGTTGAGATCCAGCTCTCCATCAGGTGAAGCATATGCAGAAACCTCAATTCCTTTCATGGTTACCCGTTCATTTTCATTAGCCATGGCAATGAAATCTTTCATGCCTGCTATATCTTCACCCCTCAGTTCGGAACCACGGACATCATAACGGTTAATGATATAATGTATATCAGCTACATACTCCTTGGGAACAATCCGCTTGAATTTGTCGCCGAAAGCGATGGTTTCTCCTTTTGTGTCTGCGAGAAGCGGGGTGGTAATTATTCCTTCTGCAATTTTCATAGGGGGCAGTTCAATGGTATTGTCTCCTACCATTGCAACACTCTTAACGTACAGTTCTGCACGCATCATCTCGGGTGTATACTCAATCTCGTCTGTGTATTGGAAACCACCTCCTGCAAAGGATATCACAGTATTATTAGCTTCAACTGATTCTCCCTGTAATGTTTCAGATTTTAAATCGGTTTCTCCTCCTTCGTAGACCAGGTACGGTGTAGCCGTAACGATGGCTTTCTTATGGAAGTATTTCTCAGGATACTTCACATCGACAGTAACTGCTACTTTGCCGCCGTGAACCTCAAGAGGCGCCGGTGTTACCTCGTACGACACCATGCTGTCTCTTATACACATCT
>DRHS01000221.1 GCA_011053095.1 Bacteroides sp. | reverse complement strand
CAAAATCATCACCGCTATCTCGCATTCACTGCACATACTATTAGACGAAAGCTTCTCCTCCAAAGAAAGATATACAATATGATCTGTGAAACAGATTCATAAACCAATATTATCTAAAATCGAAAGGAGAAGCTTATATGAAGATTACACAAACAGCCCAGAAAATCAAGGTAAATTTCGCAATGGATGTATCAGTGGATGTACATAAGGACACTCTGAATTTCTTTTTTGAAACAAAAGGGAAGGAATATGTCGATGAATGCAGCAACAGAACGACTGTAATTCAACGGAAACTGAAGGAATATCATGAGGTTGCACTGGAACATGGAATAAAGACATTGCGGATAATCTGTGAACCTACGGGAGAGTATCAAAACAAGATGTTTCGCATTGCCCGGAAGATGGGATTTCTGACCTGCTTTGTAAATGCAGAAAGCGTATGCAAATTCAGGATTGTAGAGACTAATGATAATGGCAAGACGGACACAAAGGACCCGAGAGTAATCAGAACACTGGGGCAACTGAATAAAACCATCAAGCACCGGATACTGGATGATGATTATCTTACATTAAGGAAGCTCAATAAAGTCCTTGATGAGGTGGATGAAGTAAAGAAAGCGATTCGTTGCAGGATAAGCAAATTACTGGTGGAGCTGTTCTGTGATTATTCCTTTGAAAAGGATTTTTTATATGGGTCATCCGGCAAGGCGCTGGTGGATAAGTACGGATGCAATCCCTATCGGATAATAAAGGCAGGATACAGACGATTCAGCACCTATATGAAGAAGGCCGTTCCCAGGATCAGGCAGACAACATTAAAGAGACTCTGGGACGATGCTCAGAGTTCAGCGTTGAATGAACAACCTGAAGAATATATTGAAGTTATCGAGATTCAATTAAAGCAGCTGATGGAAGATTATTGGAAGCATGAAGCACGCAGTGATGCAGTTATTGAGAGAATGATAGAAGTTCTGAATAATCTTCGCGAGAAAGACCCTCATATACCGAAAGCGACAAAGGGAGTCATCAATGATAAGCATATTGCCAGACTTTTGGGAGAGACCGGTCCGCTTGGTGATTTTGTCAATTGGAGGATGCTTATGAGGTATGCAGGGTTAAATATACGTATGAGGCAAAGTGGAAAGTTCAGCGGTCAGAATAAGATTACAAAAAAGGGTCGTCCTCTGCTCAGGAAGGTATTGCAGCGGATTGTGTTTCCGCTGGTACGGCAAAACTGGCTTTACGGGCCGTATTATCACAGGAAAAAAGAGATCGATAAAATGCCGGGGAACAAGATTGTAACCTGTGTATCACGGCACTTTTTGAAGAAATTCTACGGCTGGTATAAATCGGGAGAAGCTTTTAGTCAGCAGAGGTTCTTCAGTTGTGAAACACAGTACAGAAAGGCTGCATAGCTTTATATTATTGCGTTAAGGAACAAACAAGTCCGGTGAATCCCGGTCTGAGATGACCGCCAGTAAGTTGTGATCCTTAAAGGAATCATCAGCTGCACAAAATGTCACTTGGGCCGGGAGTTCCCGACATGGCCGATAAAGTATGCTTGTCCTGCAATCCGCAAGGACCGAAACATGGTAGTATTGCCAGTTTGGAATAATCGCCAAAGGACTTAAAAGGAGATTCTATAGATATATTTTCAGGAGAGGCTTGACTTTCAATCGTCTAAAGGTAGGTAGTGACTGGTTATATTTTTATTTATTCCTTTTTAATGTTTTGGGCAGATTAACTTCTTTAGCACCACCATGTCGTCATAATCCGAAACAGTACTCCATTTACCATCTACCATCAGTCCAGTATCTTCTCCAAACCCAGTATCCCAATGTCTGACTATTGTATACTTTTGCGTTTCGCAATTAATTTGGAATGTATCGCGGTATTCAACAATCCCTCCCCCGACGGTAACTTTCCTGTATGTTTTAACTTGGAGAAGATTTGGATTATTCCGGTCTACCCTTGTTAAACTCTCTTTAATATAATAAGATTTTGAAATCTGTTGCCCACCGTAGAAAGCAGATGGGAATTGAAATTGATCGTATATAATCATTGTTTCTTCAGCATTCACAAGTACTGGCATCATCAGTGCTAGCAAGATAAGCAACCATAGTCTTTTCATTTTCATCTCCTTGCATGTTTATATATCTGATATAACGTCCTCATCACGGATGCACACCATGTAGCCCACTTAAAAGCAATAAAACAATTCGCACACCAAAAATTATAGAAAGCAAAATTCGTCACTGCTGGTGTGCATTCCAGTGCATGAGATGGTTAGCTGTTTTTTTCAAATAATTTTTTCTTACAATAATATTCATCATGGTACTTAACAAATATTTCTGTCATATCACT
>DRHS01000220.1 GCA_011053095.1 Bacteroides sp. | reverse complement strand
GCATCGACGTATTCCACCCACATCGCATCGGGAAACAACCGGTTACAAACCGCCTCTGCATCTTTCGCACAGGTCATCCCGTTGACCAGCGCCGGATGTGTATGCACCACAAACCGGGCATCAATGATGTTGTGCAGCGGGGTCTCTACCGAGGGCCGGCCCGAGTCACCAATCCCCGCCTTGGCCATCAGGTTTTTCCCCAGCTCCTCGCGGGCCGCCGACTCGGCCGGGGTTTCTACCTTGTACAGTTCATTGATCTTGTCGCGATCAAGGACAACAAAGTCCTCTTCGGTCATTCCGCACAGCGTTGTGCCGGACGGTTTCACCCATAACGTCGTCTCGTTCTTAACGGACGTATTGCCTCCGCCGCCCTTGACATACTCTGCCGTTCCAAACTCGTGCGACAGCTCAACAATGGTCTTCAGGTCATTCATTGCGTTTCCTTTTTTCGGTTTTTTCAAAATAAGCGTTCTTTTCTTTTTTAGAACGCTGAAAGTTTTTCCCCAAGCCTCTTGATTTCATGGACCGTCTCCGGATCGTCTTCAAACCGGGTAAATTGATGCCCCTTACCGCATTTAATATAAGGGGGGGCGTATGTTTTGTGGTGCAGTTCACCTAAAACGTTAAACTGATGTTCTTTAACCAATGAACTACGAAAGGTTTCCCGACCCGGTTCTTCATCAAAAAGACCCACCAAAAACATCTTTCACTGCTTCCAGATATTTCATGCCGTTTACGATATCAGGTTCCAGGTAACTGCCTTCTGTCCATTCGTTCCAGCAATTAATATTCAGGATGCGTGGCCCGTTTGGATTGGATAATAATTTCTCTTTTGTCTTTTGAAGAGCGGCCTTAAAATTATCTGGTGTATTGTTACCAATGGTATTCATATACGGATAACCCACATTTTTGCTACCAAGGTTAGTCAGAATCGGATTACTCACAGCTTCCCATTCAGATGCAAGATCACAGCGTGGTGTTACATCCCATCCCATGACTACAGTGGGGTAATACGGAACTTTATATTCAGCCACTGCACTGGTATAGTGTTCCAAATAGGCATCGTGTACATAATTGTAATCGGTTTTTGTTTCAGTAAGTTCTACGTAATGCATCCAATGGTAGGCGGTACTTGAATTGAATCCCATTATTTTTATGAGCTCCGCAGTACTGGAAGGAGCATTTGGGAAATTAGGTTTTGGTTGCCAATCAATCATGTTCCAGTGTACACCCTCCAGTCCGGCTGCCTTTGCTTTTTCGCGCAAACGGTCCATAGCAGCCTTTGTTGCTTCCATGCTCCCGAATCCTTCTACAAACTTTGGAATATCGTAAACTGAAAAATAGGCTTTACCATCGATCTTCAAGTAATTGGGTTGGGTAAAATATTTTTCAACCAAAATATCGCAGATCTCTTCAAATCTCTCAGGGCTCACTTTCGCGGGATAAATACATTTTAGTTCATCTCCTTTTGTATACGGGTGAATATCGACCCAGTCGTGGTTGGCCCACAAAAATGCAAAATCTAAACGCTCACAATTTTCTGCTTTTAAAAATCCTTCATCAATACACCGGTCAAGGAATGGACCATCTTCATACATGTACCAGGCGAAGATAAATGCGTCGATGCCATGGTCGGCTGCCGCATCAATTTTTTGAGCCATCTGCACCGGATCGGCTTCATCGGTATACCCCCATGCAGGAACCTTTGGTTGATGATGGTTTTCAAAGCGGGGTTTGGCTTCTTTTACCAGTTCCCACTCTGTCCAGCCGTTTCCATGATAGGAGGCATTGCGCTTATCTTCGTGGTAATTTGGAAAGTAATAGGATGTCACCGTTATATCATCCTTTTCTCCAGTGTCCGTGATTTTCTTTTTTTGTCCACAAGCCGCGAACGGTGTACATAGGATAAGTATTATGCCAGATATATTCTTTAAATTCTTCATTGTTTTTTTTTATTCCTTAAATATCTAATTTGAAAAATTTATAGCGAACATAGTTCGGTCACAGTGCAAGAACTATTCAATTCCGGTCAAATTAGTATATCCCCGGTCGTAAATACTTAGTATGCCCTTGCTCTGGCGGGAAAGAAATCCCTGTTTTTTCGATTTCTCATCTAAGTGAACGTAGCTCTTCCCTGCATCTTAATCATTTTATTCATATTTCTCTCCTTTCTTTAATTCTTATGCCGCCTCGACGAGCCTGTAAAGCTCTTCCTGTATCCGGCTTGGTTAATAAAGCAAAAGACGGGGATTCTCGAGGATCCCACTCGGATACAGCATATAATTCTTAGTAAAATTCTTGCCTCTGCTCAGGTATGTAGGCGGTGCTGTGATGGTAGCAAAAGGAACGTGATGCAGGGGACCGAAACTGTTACTCCTTGTGAGGATAACCTTGAGCGTCAGCGTTTGAGATCCCTTCAGATTGTCTGTTATTTCAACCTGGTTGGGTTGCCATGCCAGTATTTTTTCATTCTTCTTTCCCGGATCCACCTTTATACAGGCTCCCTGAAAGTCAGGTACTTCAAGTATGACTTTCCGGTAACCTGAGTAATCATCCATCAAAGGGATCTTGTATGTAACACCTCCTGTATAAAATGGAAATCCTTGTCCCGTCAGGTCGCCAACACTGATCTTTTCCGGAAGAGCTCCCAGTATCTTCTTATTCCCTTCAAGCCTTACGGAAAAATCTCCCAAAAGATAGAGAGCTTCTATATCCAGATCATCACGGAATTCAAATTCCTGCACCAGGATATTTTCTCCTTCCCTTATCAATCCGGCTGGAATGGTGAACTTACGGATGGCAATATCTACCCACCAGCCCTGATCTTCCAGGGTAACCTTCTGTCCGTTTAAGGTAACAGTAAATTCATGAGGAGTTTCCATACCGAATATCAGATCGGACCCAGGCAATTCATCAACGTAGAAGGGAAAATGGATACGAACCTTGCCCAGGGGCCCGGGAGCATCATGAAACTTTTTCTTGAACCAGGGTTGGATCATATTCCCGGACCTGTAAGGCAGCTCGAAATGATCACGGATTTTCTGATCGATACGCAGGATTTCAGTCAAATCACTTTTTGATTTGTCCTCAATCTCTAAATATGCCAGATCCAGCACACAAATATTTGGTTCATCAAGTTCGTAGGAATAAGGCCCTGAAAGGGGGATCTCCGCAAGCTGTTCGCTATCCTTTCTTTTTAGGGAGCCGGGAATGACTCCAGGTGTGATGGTATATATATGTTCCTCAGCCTTTGCAAATGAAACAGGAATTATAAGAGATCCGTCCTTCTCCCTGGTTTCAAGCTGGAAAATCTTTCCGCTTTCACAATCCCACTCACTGACTATTCCGCCGGCATTAATCCTTAACTTCACATCGTTGTACGAATTTTCCCTGGAAACATTCAAGGCTGCCAGAATTGTTCTGTCTCCATCCTTCCTCACCTGGCAAAAGATATCATCTATTCTCTGACCTGTTCCTGCATCCACTGCCTCCACCGGTGTTCCGCTCAGCTCCCTAACAATGGTTGCAATATCCCCTGCCTCAAATGGCACAGTCCTTGACGTAATCTCTTTAGCTGCCTCTGAAGGGTAGGAGTCGACAAAACCGGGAGCATCACCAACCTGAACAATCTTTCCTCCTGCCGCAGCGAATTCTTTCAATAGATCAACCGTCGAAGATCTCATGGTTGTCATTCCTCCGAAAACAACAGTTTTGTATGCTGCATTTCCTATACGCAGAACGGGTATTCCATCCGTGTTTTTTCCAACAGATGCCAGCCTGGTCATCATTTCCTCCTCTCCATAATCGAAATCGATCTGGTTTCCCTGGAGGGCGTTAAATAGTTGCACATATTGTTGTTCCAGTTTCAAAATCTCGGGATTCCCGGGGGCAACTCCTTTGGCCCATCCGATCCGGACCTGGCTCCATACGCTTTCCACGGGATTCACAACCAGAACATCGCATACAGGATTTCCGAGACTCAGCAGGTAATGCAATCTTGCATAATAGGTCTCAATGAAATCATAGTCTTTGTACCAGGCGGACTGGTGCATAATGCTGGCAGGGTAATCCCTTTTGGCCTGTCCTTCCATGGTATACCAGGACAGGTGATGACATCGGATATTGATCCCGAAAAGTGCCTGCCAGTCCCCTACGTATTTATGGTCCGCAAAATTCCACTGCCAGCCTGATAAACCGTACATCTCTGATAGGATAAACTCCTGTCCCAGCTGCCTGGCAACCGATTGTACCTGCTTGGCAATCCAGAATTTCCTGTTAAATCCACCAATTACATCTACTCCGGGGTAATGCTGGTACTCGTACATGCGCATGAGAGATCCTGTAACCACTGCCTGGCTCGTAAGATAATCCTCATGCAGGAAATGGCCGGTGAGCAGAAAATTGTTTTCCTCGCACCATTCGTAATATGGAATAAGCCAGTTTTCAATAAATAACTGCTGGGCAGTTTCCATATAATCCCATTTAATCCTGGAGACGGATTTACCGTTGGGGCGATAGAAGATCTCCGGCAGTTTTTCTATGAGGTCATAGCCCATACGCTTTTCAAATTCCTCTGCAAAGACGCCTGTCCATGGAATATGATGTGAGGTTGACAGGCTTTCTCCGCTTCCAAAATTGCTCATCACTGCCTGCCGGTGTGGTTCGTCAGTAAATATACCCTTGATCGATGTACCTATTCTGTCTCCGCAGCGCTTTTTATACTCCTCATGGGTGATTTTGAGAAAATAATCAGTAGCCTCGCGGCTCATGCGGTCGACATCGGTATACCCATTATAAAAACTGCCCGACTTCCTTTCCGTAACATAAAATGCAAGGACCGTCTGATCAGCATCAAGCTTCCTGACCTCCCCGGCTGTAATCCTTTTGTAATCAGAAAGATCCAGATTGTCGAGCCGGCAACTGAAAATGGCCGTGTATTTATCATCAGCCTTGAATTCGGACGGACTGGTTACTTCCATGGTCATCATCCTGGCCCGGTACTCGGGATACCGGGTTACCAGTCCCCCGGCCAGCCCCGAAGGCCAGCGGTCCTCATCATACAGCCAGGCCTCCAATCCCAGTTTTTCGGCTTCATCGGCACATTTATTGATAAGGTCAAACCATTTATCACCCAGGTACTCTGTCTTCAGTCCGGTCCGGCTGTGCATAAAGAACCCACCCATTCCCATCTCTTTCAGGACGTGGACCTGCCGGATCAGTTCCTCTTCTTCAAGTTCACCGTTCCATGACCAGAATGGTTTGCCCCTGAAGGCATTCCCTGGCTCATCGAATTTATATAGGATTTCCTCAATTGAGGTTTGCTGGGCCATAAGTAATATGGGCCAGAAAAATAGCAATACAACCAGTTTTTTCATATTCCCTATAAATTAGTTGAAGTGGAATTTAGATCAACACTATTACCTGCCATTGGCCTTAAGTCCCCTACCCGGTAATGTTATTTTATAAATTCCCTGTGAATGAGTACCTGCCACTGTTGTCAAGTTATTTATTCAAATAGGGCGGCAGGTATGGCTTCACAAATTTTCTGCTGTTAATCCATTGTTTTTTCCATTGGCCGGCCAATTCCGGATCATCATAATCCGGTGCAGGCATGGTTTTCAAGATTTGTTCCAGGTCTTTTCTTACGGAAATCACCTTTTTATCTGTCGACATCGTCACATCCTTATAGGCTCCCGGCACCCATTCATTGCGATTATCTCCGCAGTCATAAAAGTGACCACGGCCATCGATCAGCCACTGTTTTGTCCTGAGCCATCTGCAACCGTACCATTGAGAGAATATCCATTCCCGTCCTTCAAAGGCCTGGCCAAGAATCAGTGGTGCAAAGCTGTGTCCATCAAAGATGTCCGAAGCCGGCAGGGATCCACCTGCAAGTTCAACACAGGTGGGTACGACATCCGTAAAATCCACAAGTTCATCACATGCACCAATGGGATCAAGATGGCCGGGTGCATATACGATAAAGGGAACCCTCGGGCCTTTTTCAGAGTCGGGATTGGATTTTCCGTATGTGCCCGATCCGTTGTCCCCAGCGTACATAATGACGGTGTTTTCAAGTTGCCCGATGGCTTCCAGGTGTTCTATGAAGGCTCCAATTTTATAGTCGATATAACGGATACAGGCTTCAAAATCATTTTGCACCAATTTGCCGGTCTTCTCCCAGTTTTCATCTAATTCAGGAACCCATGGAGGGCCCCATTTATTATGATTGTCGGGATTGCGTACCCAGTGAGGCAGGTTCATTGACAGGTATACAAACCATGGATCCTCTTCTTCTTCCATGATAAAATCATGCAGATACTGAAAAAGAAAGTCTGTATTGTGCACATTTTCCTGAACCACATTTGAACCATCCACATCCATATCAGAATGCCTCATGTCAAAGATAAAATCATGGTTCACCAGGCACCAGCGCTCGAACCCATAACTCTGTACGGTACCCGTTTGAATTTTTCCGATCATGGCCGTGCGGTAGCCACTGGCCGTCATTAAGCTGCCCAGTGTGTTTTCATACCGTTCTCCCACGGGCTTTATCAATCCATCATCTCCACGGGGATTAACCTGGTTCTCAAAGACCCTCGTTCGGAAAGGATATTTACCCGTCAGCAGCATGGCCCGGGTTGGTATGCACTTTGGCGTGGCCCAGGCTGTCCTGAAGTACAGGCCCTCTTCTGCCATCTTCTCCAGGGTAGGTGATTCGGTTGTTCCGCCATACAGGGCATATTCCTTTGGTGAAATATCATCAGTCAGGATAAATATAATATTCGGTCTGCCCTGGCTCATTATGCTTAGCGATAAGCAGAGGCAGGTGAGTATAAGGATAGTAATTTTAGCTTTCATAATTATTCGTTCGGAATACCCCAGTGTTTTATTGAAAAATACTTAAATAATCGAATTGATTTTTTTTGCTGGATTTTTCATCCTGAAAGTGATGCTTTTTTGTTAATCTTTATTTGATTTTAATTTACATTTTTAAGTATTCATGCATTTGGTGAGAATTACAGCCTCATCGTTTTTCCCCCGGACACAGATAATGCTTCTCCGTTCAGGTATGTTGATAATGCATAGAACATCACTACTTCGCTGATTTCGGTCAACCTGGCTTCCCTTTTCAATGGAACCTTGGTCCTTGCAACAGTATCATCAGATATTTTATCCACTGTAGTTCTTCTGGCATTGGCCAGGTCAAGCCAGTATTGTTTCTCAACCGTAATGGCCGTTTTTTCCAGGTAATCAGGTTCAATCAGTCCTACCCTGACAGCCTGGTAATCATCGGTTGCCTTCCATTCTTTAGCCAGGGTACCGAGTAGTCCCCTTTGTGCAGCTTTTGAACCTGCGTAGCCACCCTGCCCCTCAGAACCTACTGAAGCACAGGAACCGATTAAAATGAGTGCCGGATCAACTCCCTTTACCAACAGGGGATAAGCATAAGCAGCACAATAATAGGTGCCTTTAATATTTACATCAATAATCCTATCGAAGGTCTTTGATTCTTCATCCGAGATAATATCTTCGATACGGCAGGGCTGAATAATGCCCACATTATTGACAAAAACATCTATTGAACCCTCAAAGATGGATGCAACCTCGTCAAAAGATTTTTTTAGTTCCGCCCGGTCGCTGACATCGGCCTGGACGAAATGAACCTTGCTGTTTTCAATCGCTGCGGTGATAAATGATTTTGTATTTTCGGCAGCTTCCCGATTGTAATCAAGTATGACAACCTCTGCTTCATTTTCCGCAAAAGTGTAGCAAATCTGGGCACCAATTCCGAGTGCTCCGCCGGTAACGACACATTTTTTACCTTTTAGTAGTGCTTTTCCGCTGAATTTGCCTGGTTCAGGATCTTTTATTCCCATGGTACTTATTTATCTGTCTTCTGTTAATATGTGAAAATAATTGTCTGCCTTTTCGTTTCAAAAAACTAAAGCTTCAGGGCTGTACCTTCCCTTCCATAGTCATCTTCATGCCGTACCTGGTCTTCCACTGTCCATTTCCCGAAACAGACTACTACCATCCTGAAGTCGTTCTCAATGGCCCAGAACCTGTGCTTCATTCCTGGTTCGAGCATAAATTCATCATGCGGTTTAGGACGATAAACCTTCCCGTCGATTTCAAGGTAGGCTCCATCATCAAGAAAATGGAACAGCTCATGCCGGATTTCATGTGAATGAAGACTTGAACGTTCTCCTGGTTTTATATGAGTTAAATCTACGGAGCATTCCTGATTTCTGACCAGCAGATGGATGTCGCCCCATGGACGGGTTGATTTGACAGTTTTTGTTCCTTTTCGTGGATCTTCTTTTTTCATATTCTGTTTATAAATTACATCTCCTTTAATATTGTTCCATACAAGTCTACTTCTTCAACCAGTTCAGGATCGTCTTCCCAACTCTTGATCAGGTCTGTTGATACTTCGGTTTTATTTAAGAAATCCTCGTCCCTGTCAACAACATACTTCCAGTAACCCCCGACCTTGCAATTTTGCCCTTCTCCGCATCGAAGGCAGGGCGGAGATTGGGAGTTATAGTATATGTGGCCAAGTGGTTTGATCTGGTCTCCGTGAGTAACCATGGTCTCAAATCTTGGTATACCCTTCCTGAGCTGCATTTCCTTTTTTTGGGATCCGGCAGAAACAAGTACCGCCGGTTTTTTAAGAAGGGCAATATGCGCATGATGAAAACATTCCAGGCGGGTTATAAAATTAAACATGAATCCCGTTGGATGGCCCATCTGGTATGGAGTACCCAGCACGAGGGCTTCTGCATCCCTTACCAGTGCAAGATAGGGATGCAAACCGTCTTTTATCCCGCACATATTGGTCGAGGCGCAGAGGTGGCAGCATCCCCGGCAGGGATCAAATTTAAGCCTTGACAGGTTTACAAATTCAGTCTCCTTCCCGGACTTTTCAAGAAGTGCCTGTATCATCCTGTCTGTATTGCCTCCCTTTTTCGGACTCCCGCTAATTCCTAAGATTGCCATAATATGAACAGGTTGTATGGTTCAATAATTATCGTATTTGCCGCTCATTATCTTCTTAACCGCTTCAAGATATCCGTATCCCCATTTCATGTC
The DNA here is from genome assembly GCA_011053095.1 of Bacteroides sp. Lineage (GTDB taxonomy): Bacteria > Bacteroidota > Bacteroidia > Bacteroidales > SM23-62 > SM23-62. The sequence goes on along the minus strand of DRHS01000220.1, from coordinate 3,049 downwards.
GGGTTCCAGGTAGCTGCCCTCGATCCATTCATTCCAGGCATTCAGAATAATCAATGGCGGCTGTTCAGGCCGCGCATCCAGGAATTCCCTGGCCTCCTGCAGGTACATGCCGAAGCTTTCAGGTGAATTGCCTATGTGTACCACCTGTTCCCGGCCGAAATCCGGATGCCTGAGGGAATTGTCCCATCCCATCGAAACATTGGGCATAAAGGGGATATCGAGAATTGAGTCCCAGCGGTCCCTATAGGCAACCCCTCCTTCTGCCCATCTGACATAATTCTCATCAAGGTTTGACAACGCCCATGTATAGACAGTTGCGCTGTTGATCCCCAGGTATTCCATGATTTCATTTGCTTCGCTTTCAGCGGTTGAATGGATCCCGATGTGATCCATTAAATCATTCCCCTCCATTCTCCGGGTTCTATCCCGCATGTACTTCGTGTACCTGGTAATCTCCACCAGCAAATGCAATCCAGGGAACCCGGCCTGCTCTACCTCCGCACGGAAATAATCAAGCGCCTCCTTTGTACCTTCCAGTCCTTCGAAACTTTTGACCAGGTTGCTGAAATCGAAGAGGGAAAAGACGGGTTTGCCGTCGATCTTGAAGTAATTTGGCTGTTTGAAGTACCGGTTGATGACCCGGTCCACAATGAGCCTGTAATTTTCCCAATCCACCTCACCCTCCCAGATGAGGGTATCGTTTTGATAGCGGTGACGGTTCCAGTTATTCGTTGCAGCATGGTTGCCCCAGAAGAGAAAGAACTCCATCCTGTCCCTGTTGCCGGCTTTCAGAAATCCGTCATTGAGGGTTGATTCGAGGAAGGGTTCCCCATCGAACCAGAACCAGTCGAAAATGAAAATATCAACTCCATGATCTGCCGCCGCGGCGATCTTTTTTTCCATTACCATAGGATTATTATCCAATTCATAACCCCAGAGGGGAACACGGGGCTGGTAATGACCCTTGAAAAGGGGTTCACCCTTCCGGATCATTTCCCATTCCCCTATACCTTCGCCCCAGAAAACCTCACGGCTGCGCTGGTCATCCTGCATGGAAGGCCAGTAGAATGCAGCTACATGATAATCATCTTCATTGTCTTTTACCTGTTGTTGGGATCCGGAGGTACATCCCCAGAGAGACAATATAATGAATCCTACCAGAGAGTTACTCAAGATGTTCCTGTTCATGCTTGTTAATATTTTGATAATCAATACTTATCATAGGTGCCGCTCATCACCCTCTTCACGGCTTCAAGATATCCATATCCCCATTTCATATCGGGTTCCAGGTAGCTGCCCTCCACAAATTCATTCCAGGCATTCACAATAATCAATGGAGGTTGTTCCGGCCGGTCATCCAGGTATTCCCTGGCCTCCTGCAGGTACATGGCAAAGCTTTCAGGGGTATTGCCTATGTGTACCGTCGAGTCCTGGCCATACTGCGGATACCTCGGAGTATTGTCCCATCCGACGCATACGTTGGGCATGAAGGGGATCTCGAGGATGGAATCCCAGCGGTCCCTGAAGGCAAGCCCTTTTTCTGCCCATCTGATGTAATCCTCATCAAGGTTTATCAAATACCATGTATAACTGACTACACTGTTGATCCCTAAGTATTCATATATTTCCTTGTGTTCCATTTCAATGGCATACGGATGAATGTCCCGAGCGAGACGACTACAATCCACCTGCAAATGCAATCCCGGGAAGCCTGCCTTCACTACCTCGGCCCGGAAATATTCAAAGGCCTCCTTCGTACCTTCCAGTCCCTCGAAACTGTTGATCAGCTCTGCCGTACTGTAGATGGCAAAGACAGGTTTACCGTCTATCTTGAAATAATTTGGCTGTTTGAAATACTGGTTGATGACCCGGTCCACCACTATCTTGAAATTCTCCCAGTCAATCTCCGCCTCAAAGATCAATGAATCCGTTTCATAGCGGTGATAGTTCCATAAATTCCCGGGCACATCATGGTTACCCCAAAAGAGATAGAACTCCATTCTATCCCTGTTGTCGGCTTTCAAGAAACCGTTATTGAGGCTTGATTCGAGCCAGGGACCTCCGTCGAACCAGAACCAGTCAAAAATGAAAATATCAACACCGTGGTCGGCCGCCGCATTGATCTTCTTCTCCATGACAGCAGGATCGTCATCCATTTCATAACCCCACAGGGGAACACGGGGCTGGTAATGACCCTCCCACAGGGGTTCGGCCTTCCGGATCATTTCCCATTCCCCTATGCCTTCGCTCCACATGGCCTCCCGGCTGCGGGGTTCATCATGCGCTGAAGGCCAGAAAAATGCAGCTACATTATAATCATCGTCCTGGTCTTCGGTTTGTTGCTGGGATCCGGATGTACACCCCCATACAGAGAATATCATGAACCCCATCAAAGAATTAAGAAAGATTTTTCGTTTCATGGTTGTTATTTATTGGTTAGTAAAGTTTCACTTAAAAATCCAAATTGAATTTTTTGAACCGGAGTTCATCCGGTATTTAAACCAAGGCTACTCAATTTCGGCCGTTGGTTTAAATCCGCGGCTTGAATATGTATTCATCAGAAATTATCCCGAAAAGGTTTTCATAATTTTTAAAGCCTGGGATAATAATAATTTCAAACTTAGCACAAACCTCACGGAACAATTCACCTGATTGAATCAAATAATTGCTATAATGTTACAAAATGATACAGAATTGTTTCATCCGTTGAGGTTTTCAATTTCCTTTCAGTTTATTTAAAGAAGCAGCAAAATTTGCACACATAATCGATAAATAGTCGAATATATATGCAAAAACAGTTTCCAATACTCCTGGCCTTCCAGGACTTTTGGTGACGCTCTGACGAGTTGTGTTTCAGTTGGTTGCATTAATCATCCGAACTTCCTTATCATTTCATCAATCTGCTCCTGGCTCATAGGCAATATTTCTCCAAGGGAGTTACCCATGATCAGAGAACGGGCTGTCGACTCGGCGATTTCCAGCCTGTCAAAGGTTTGCAGCAACTTATCACCTGTGACGATAATGGAATCATTCTGTACTACCAATGCAG
>DRHS01000219.1 GCA_011053095.1 Bacteroides sp. | reverse complement strand
GTATTGTCACCCTCATGGTCAATCCACAGTGCCGCCGGTACATCCAATTATATCTTTATATGGGGAATGGCGGGAGAGAACCTCGATTACGGGGATATGGACATTGTACTGCCAACAGGACTTAAATAAAAACTAATTGAACGATGCAAAAACTATTTGACCTTAGCGGAAAAACCGCCCTTGTCACAGGTGGAACACATGGACTGGGAATGGCTATTTCCAAGGGACTGGCAGGAGCCGGTGCCCGAATCGTTATCAACGATATTATTCCGGAGAAACTTGAGAAAGCAAAATCGGAATACAAGGCCGACGGAATTGAGGTAGCAACCTATGTTTTCGATGTTACAAAAGAGGATGAAGTAAAGAAATTCATTCCTATAATTGAATCCGAGGTTGCACCGATCGATATCCTGGTAAACAATGCAGGTATTATCAAGAGGATTCCATTTCTTGATATGGAAGCAAAGGATTTTACCGATGTGATTGACGTGGACCTGAATGGTCCTTTTATCATGTGCCGGTATGTGGCGGAAAGTATGGTTGCCCGGGGAAAGGGTGGAAAGATTATCAATATGTGTTCCATGATGAGTGAACTTGGAAGGAATACTGTCAGCGGATACGCTGCTGCGAAAGGCGGATTGAAAATGCTTACACGTAACCTGGCCACGGAGCTCGCCAAACATGATATACAGGTGAACGGGATAGGACCGGGTTATTATGCAACCGAACAGACTGCGCCGATACGTGTAGAGGGACACCCTTTCAATGAATTCATCATCCAGCGTACACCGGCCGGCCGCTGGGGTGAACCCGAGGAATTGCAGGGTACAGCTATTTTCCTGGCTTCAAAAGCCTCGAATTTTGTAAACGGGCATGTGCTTTATGTCGACGGTGGTATCCTTGCGACCATAGGCAAGCCAGCCAATGAGGAATAATTTATTACAAACCATAAACAGGAAACAAATGAAAGCAGCCGTTCTTGAACAATACGGAAAATTCCGGGTAGAGGAAAGAGATATTTCAGAGCCTGGCAGTGGACAGGTCCAGGTAGCCATATCACATGCAAGTATCTGCGGTACAGATATGCATATTTTTAAAGGCGATTTCCATCCACGAACACCCGTGCCTTTTATTCCCGGCCATGAAATGGCAGGGACGGTTGCGAAAACCGGTAGTGGTGTGGAAGGATTTGTTGAAGGGGATAAAGTAGCAATTGATCCTATAATATGGTGCGGAGAATGCCCCGCATGCAAGGAGAACCATTACCCTGCCTGCAAGAATCTTAAACTTCTGGGTGTTGACATGGATGGAGGATTCTGTCAGCTTATAAACGTAGACCAGAAGATGCTTTTCAATGCACCGGAAACAATTCCTTCTGAACACCTTGCCCTTGTTGAGATTTACGGAATAGGATTTCATGCATGCAACCGGGCCGGTGTTAAGAAGGGAGATTCCATTGCCATATGGGGAGCCGGCAGGGTGGGACAGGTGATCCTTCAGGCGGCCAGGACCATTACTGAGGGACCCATTTTCCTTGTCGATGTGATTGATGAGCGTCTTAAAATTGCCCGAACTACCTATGAGAATGTCATTACAATAAATGCCCTGGATACAGATCCCATACCTGCAATCCTGGAGCAGACAGGTGGTATGGGATGCGATATAGCCTTCGAAGCTGTCGGGCATCCCCTGCATACAGAAAGTACCATGAACCCGGTCAGAGGTGCCATCAATAGTATCCGTGGCGCAGGAATTGTTTGTGTATTGGGACTTACAGATGAACCAGCACCGATTGTATTTAAAGAGTTGATATGGAAGGAAGCTAAGATCATTGCATCAAGGGTGTCACATGGTGAATACCCTCTTATTATTGAAAACCTTGCAGCCAATCTTCTGAATCCGGATGTTCTGATATCTGCCGTTTTTCCTGCCGAACGGATACAGGAGGCCTTTGAAGCTATTGAAAAGGACCCTGCAAAGTACCTTAAGATCTTATTGGAATTCTAAACTTCAAAAATTATATGATGTTCAAAAAAAACCTTTTAAACCTGATTCTTCCCCTTTTGATTCTGTTTTCATCATGCCAGGAGAAGGATGCAAACTATTTAATCGAAGTCAGCAACAATTTGGATATGCCCAGGCAGAATGAAACTGTTGAAATTCCCAAATCAAGTTTTAACAATATGTTATGCCAGGAATTTGAGCGCCTTGTGGTAACGGACCAAAAGACAGGGACATCCCTGCCTTCCCAGGTCCTTGATACTGATATGGACGGAGAACTTGATATACTGGTCTTCCAGCCTGTCCTTGAGGCCGGAGAGACACGTAAATATAATCTCATACCCCAACAAGAGCCGGTAGATTACACAGATATGGATGTCCGGACCTTTAGCCGTTTCGTGCCGGAGAGGACCGATGATTATGCATGGGAAAATGACAGGGTGGCATTCCGCACCTACGGTCCCACAGCCGAAAAAATGATTGTAGATGGAACCCCGGGAGGTACACTTTCCAGTGGACTGGATTGCTGGCTGAAGCGGGTTGATTACCCCATTATTGATAAATGGTACAGGAAAACCCTGGAAGAGGGCGGTAGTTACCATAAGGATACCGGCGAGGGACTCGATGATTTTCATGTTGGTCTCAGCCGCGGATGTGGAGGAATTGGCATCTGGAGCCAGGACGAAGAAAAACTCTATACTTCGAGGAACTTCAGTTCCTGGAATACCCTGGCTGAAGGTCCCCTGCGCACCTTGTTTGAACTTGAGTATCAGCCATGGGAGAGTCCGGCTGGTAAAATAATGGAAAAGAAAACAATTTCACTCGACCTTGGTAGTAACCTGATGAAGGTTGAGCTTACTATTTCATCCCAGGAGCAGCTAGAGTCTGTGAGTGCAGGGATAACCCTGCATGAGAAAGACGGTACAATGCACTCGGATAAAGAGGCTGGATGCTTCTCATACTGGCAGCCCCATGCAGATTCCGAGATGGGAATGGGTATTGT
>DRHS01000218.1 GCA_011053095.1 Bacteroides sp. | reverse complement strand
GCATTAGTGGGGAATACCCCTCATTTATTAATGATTCTTGGCTTATTGACTGCCTGGATCTGGCGGTGGCGGCGGCGGTGGTGGCGGACACCACGGTGGGACTGGCGTACCTCTTGATGGTGGACTTTTGGCATTACTCGGAGCTGCAGGAGTATCTTATTACCTGGCACGCAAGAAGAAAAAAGCTAAGCAGTAGAAACTAAGATAATTTTTCGTAATTAACCTCTTTATAATATATAAAGGGGTTTTTTTTATCTTGTACGGATGGATGTTCGGGAATTGATCAGGGATAAGTCAAAGAGGAAAAGAGTTCTTTTTCTACTTTCAGCAATTTTTGTTTTATTGATTTCATTTGGAATTATCGGATATCCAACCTTCAGAATCCTGCTGACGGATTTTCTTGAGGCTTATCTCTTGCTGATTGAAAGGATTGCAAACAGGTTATTGCACTTGTTTGGTTCAACAGTGAATATCATGGATCACCAGGTCTGGTTTAACGGAGAGATTATATTCCTGCACGAAAGGATCACAAATAAGAAATGGTTACTTGCTTTATTGATCTTGTTCTGGTTCACTCCTGCATCTATTCGAAGAAAACTTTTATTTTCAGGCTTGCTACTGCTGGCTAATTTCACAGGCTCCGTAATTGATGTCATGTTTACTTCCCATATAGCTGTGGTTGCTCCTGACGAATATTCTGCAGCATTAGTGGGGAATACCCCTCATTTATTAATGATTCTTGGCTTATTGACTGCCTGGATCTGGCGGGAGCGCAAGATCTTTCTTCAAATCTTCTCCCGCATTAAAATCAATCCTGTTTTTCTGGAAAAAAAGCTTCCGGCAATTATCATCATAATATTTATATATGCTCTTATGAGTAAATTTTTTCTCGGGATTTTCCAGTACACTTCCTGGATTAATTTTTTATTTCATTCCTCGGCTGGCATACTGAAATTGTTTAATTATCCGGTTTATGTTGAATCACATAATTTAATCGGTGAGAACGGTTCTATTTATATGGCTAAATCATGTCTCGGGCTGAATACTATGATGTTATTTGCTGCCATTGTTATTATTACCGCAAAGAATACCCGTATCAAATGGCTCTATATTGTATTTGGAGTCATATTCCTTAACATTGTCAATATTATCCGGTTTGTATTGCTGTTCATTCATATACAAAAGCATGGGGACTACGTGCTGTCCATGGATGTTCATGACATGTATAATTATGTGATCTATGGAATTGTCTTTATCCTTTGGATTTTCTGGTTCGAGAAATACTCAGATATACGAGAAGTCACTAAAAATGAACAAGATGCCCCAATACAAAATTGAATATTACTGCTTTGCATTTCGGTAATAATGACCCGATCCAAGCTTATAAGTCTGTCTGTCCTTAGCGGATTTCTCCTGATACCTGCATGGAGTATGATTGGGACAGGGCTGTTGTTGCTGTTTGCATTGATCCCATTACTTTTTGTCGAGGATTACTTTCAGGAGAATAAACATGAGCACAGGTCCTACAAGGTTTTTCTCTATTCTTACCTTACTTTTTTGATTTGGAATATCGGTACAACCTTCTGGCTGCTGAATGCCACTCTGTTTGGAATACTGGCTATTACTATCAATTCCCTGCTGATGTCAATCATCTTCTGGTTGTTCCATATCACACACCGCAATACAAATTCTGTGGTTGGATATATTGCTCTCATCGCATTCTGGCTGGTATTTGAGCATTTTTATACGCATGGTGAGATCAGCTGGCCCTGGCTAAACCTTGGGAACGGTTTTGCTAAGGACATATACTTAATTCAGTGGTATGAATTTACTGGCAGTTTCGGGGGGACATTCTGGGTACTTCTGACGAATGTTCTGGGGTACAATATTCTAAAGCGCTATTTCAGGCAGGGGAATCTTAAAGGAATGCTCCCTGGTGCAGGTATACTGTTATCTGTGATCCTTCTGCCGATTATTATATCTCTAATCATATATAGCACATACAATGAGAAAAATGATCCGAGAGAGATAGTTGTACTTCAACCGAATATTGACCCCTATTTAGAGAAGTTCGGGGGAATGGAAATGTCGCAGCAGATGGATATACTGCTGGAGCTGGCCGATTCCCTTACTACCTTGGAAACAGATTATATCGTTGCCCCTGAAACCTTTATACATGATGATATATGGGAGAGGGACCTACCCACTGATCCCAGTATTAATAGAATTAGTGACTATCTGTTGAATAATTATTGCCAGGCCGCATTTATTGTCGGCCTGCATTATCAAAAGCTGTACCCGAGCACTGATGATAAATCGAAAACCGCTCAGGAGGTCCCTGGAACGGGTACATATTTTGACAGTTACAATGCGGCCATTCAAATTGATACTTCAGGAATACTACAGATATATAACAAATCCAAACTCGTTTTCGCAGTTGAGAGCATGCCATATGTAGAGTACCTGGGATTTCTACGGAAGTTTACCATACGCCTCGGAGGGACTCTGCGCAGTCATGTAGCCCAGGACCGAAGGGAAAATTTTTATAATTGTAATGACAGCACCGGAATATCTCCTGTAATCTGTTATGAATCCATATACGGTGAATACCTAACTGATTATATCAAGCTGGGATCAGATTTTATTTTTGTTATAACCAATGACGGCTGGTGGGGAAATACTCCAGGCTACAGGCAACATCACTCTTATGCCCGTCTCAGAGCCATAGAAACCCGTCGCAGTGTTGTTCATTCGGCCAATACCGGTATTTCCTCCCTGATCAATCAAAGAGGAGATATTATTCAACGGACAAATTACTGGGAACGTGCTGCAATTCGCGGCAGTCTGAATGCAAATGACAAACTAACTTTTTATACAAGGCGCGGGGACTACATATCCACGATAGCTTATCTCCTGTCTCTGCTTAATATTTTATACACCGGCAGACGGATTATTATAAGGAAAATGCCCCACTTATTTGGTGCTTAAACTTATACTATCCGTCTCTGAATAAAAAACTCCTCTCGGCTCCGGTGGATAAGCAACAGAACTTATCCTGTAATGGTACACATTGCCCGAATCAGCCACCACATCTGTAAACTCACTGGTTACACTGGTTGGAATCCTTGTAAGTTCTTCCCAGTCAATTGTACTGCTATCCGTAACCACCTTTTTTTCAATAGCATAACCTCCATACCAGGCATCATTGTTTGTTACCGGCTCCCAAAATAATCTAATGGAATAATCTTGTTGTACTCGTCCATCAAAATTACCGGGTGGTAAAAGTGAAGGCACGTTTAGGTCTATTTTTTGTTCTTCGGATTGAATGGTATTATATAAGTCATTAATAGAGATCGCAAGCACATAGTAGTTTCCTGTCTGTCCCGGCTCCGTATTTAGCTGGTAGCTTTGTGTACCGACTCCAAGCAAGGGTGACACCCAGGCCCAGCCAGTGTCAAGGTCCTCAACTACGCGAAAACCCTTGTAATAGTCTTCGTATCCGGTTAGTTGCCAATTGAGAGTAGCGCTGAAAAAGTTGTTGTATATGAAAAATGAACCGGCAGGATCCGGATCTATAACATCCACCAGAGGTACATGGGTCCATTCAGAATAAGGACTCTTTTGTCCGTTGATGGGAATGGATTTTAAAGCATAGAAAGCGTCCGTAACTTCTTCCTGCACCTGAATTTCTGTAATATCGGATTCAATTATCTGCACTAGTTTTGCGCCGTCGCCATTAAGATTATCTGCCCTGTAGAGCTCATGGAAATTGATAAGATTAAGGTTTTTATGTTCGATGTTTAAAATGGCATGCCGTTCGGGAATAACCTGAAAACTACTTATTTCTGCCGGTGTGCTGGTAGTAAATATAATATTACCCAGATGTTGATGGTTTCCTCCGGTTACTTCAATCTGGGGAGATAATTCAGTGGCCCATAAATATGAAATATTAGAGAAATTCAGCCCACTTTCACCCTGAGGAAGCGCAGTTATATAGAAGTACCCGTTCACATCGGTGGTGTCCCCTTCTCCAGTGCTTGTCACAATAATAACATTACTGAGTGGATTATTGTTTGCATTATGGACATATCCCGAAAGGGAACCCCATCCGGCAGCTGGTGTCTTAACTATTCTTACAACCCTTTCTGCGATGTCAGTATGTCCCATGAATGTAGCAGTGAGTTTAATTTTTGCATCACCAATGAAATCTTTTGGTGCTGTCCAGATTGTCGAGACCAAATTTGAACTCTCAAAAGTACCCAGGTCACTTTCCCAGACTACACTGGGCCCTGGTTCATTTGTTGAACCTGTTATACTGAATGTTGCGGTAATATTTACTGATTTACCCTGTGCAATAACATCCCCGTCCGGAATTATGGAAACAATGGAGAACATAACTCTTTTTCTCAATTGATTTTCACATGCTGGCAAGGAAATTATCAAAACAAGCAAGACAAGTAGATAAAACCTGGTTTTTTCCATGATTCGAAATTGGTTACCCAAAATGATTTGAAATTGCGCTATAGTAAAGGTAATGGGTTTTTCACAAAAATAGTAACACTGAGCAATTGTAATGCTGTTTCAGGGTGATTATTTGTAATAGACTCTTTAATAACCGTAATTATTAACTAATTTTGTTCAGCAAATCAGTGGCTTGGTTTAAGATTTAGAAGAAGTGTCGAATGGATAGTAAAGAAAAAATACTGGTTTTATATGATACCTACTACCCGGAAGTTAATGATTATTTCAAGTCATGGCTGGCTGAATTCAAATTGAACATCCAAAGTGCAGTCCGAAGGATTCCGGGACCTGAAAAGGAATTCATTTTCAGCAGCGACCTTGTAGAACATCTGGAGGAGATTCCTGAGATACAGGCTAAAGAATACGATTATTATTTAATACTGATACACGAGGAAATCAGTCGTACCACCAACCTTAAGGGTCAGTTTGAACAGTTACTTACATATTTAAAGGGACTTCCCGAGCACATTCAAAAAAGGAAAACCACTTTAATTTTTCTACGAGAGATTCCCCTGGATCAGGAGATATTGCAGGTCTACGTGGAAAAAATTGTCAAATTCTACTCTGAGAGTGGCTTCGACCTGTATAATCAGACAGAACTTATAAACTCCAGCAGCAGGGAATATTGGGATAAGATTCTGAGTATCCTTGACATTATTTCATACCGAATTGATCACCTTTTTGCGAAACGGGAGATAAGGACTAATCCGGCGATTATTTTTCTTGGGAGGACAACACCAGATCTTGAAAGCCAAAGAGAATTATTATCTAATGAACTCGCTAAACTGGGAATAGAAGTATTGCCTGAACCTAAATTTGATAATATCAATTATCCTGACAATAAAAGCCTGGTGGATGTTCTTGAATATTCTGACTTGATAATACAACTAATCGGAGGCTCGAGCGGTTCAACCAAAGGTAATTCCAAAAAGACTGACCTTGAGTTGGAATACGATACAATTACACAGTATTTATCAGGAGAAATCAAAAGAAGTATTGGTTTGAAGAAGAGTACATCACGGGTTATCTGGTTGCCGGATTCAATTGATATTAAAGACAATCATCAGGAGGAGTTTATAGTCCGTATTAAAAAGCAGCTGGGATATTCCGGATTAGAGACTGAACTGATCACCGGTTCTTTCGAGCAACTTAAAGCATATATATCCAATTCCCTGAAGACAAGGGTTTTACATAAATCTGACCAAGTACAAAAAGATTATCGGAACCATCTTTACCTGATTCATGAACACTCCACATACCAAAAGGCACTTGATTTGGCATTTCAGTTGCGTACAAATCCCATTCATATTGTGCTGACCCATGATCTCTATCTTGAGAAAAATTTTATCCGATCACATCTTGAAGCGTTACAAACCTGTGATGCAGTACTCATTTATTACGGGTTAAATAATGTATATTGGTATGAAAGCATGGTCAAGGATATAATGAAAGTTAACTGGTCTGAGCGTAAAAAACCCTTTCGGTTCAAAGGAATGGTTTATGATGATGATGTCCCATTGTACATCACGAAATATGAAGAATTCTTATATTTAAGGGTTTCCGAACTGTTGAGTAAAGAATTTTTTAATGGACATCTAAAGAAAATAGTTGGTTGAGAATGGCAAAAACCCTTTCCATAAAAACCTCTGCAGAGAAACCGGAAGAGAAGCTCAAGACGAATCCTTATCCGGGACTCAGACCCTTCAGTTTAAATGAAAAACATTTGTATTATGGGAGGGAAGGCCAGAGTGAGAAGATCCTCGAATTGTTGACAACCAATCGTTTTGTTGCAACTATCGGTCCCTCCGGTAGTGGAAAGTCTTCCCTTATCAACTGCGGAATAATTCCGCAATTATACGGGGGTTATCTGTACGAAGCCGGTTCAAGGTGGAAAATTGCCCGAATGCATCCGGGCTACTCCCCAATCGAAAGTCTCTCAGTTTCCCTGACAGAGACTTTCGCAAATCAGAAAATGACCGAGGATCAGATCGAGTCGGAAACAAATATGAATTATATGCTTTTTACAAAAAAAGCATTGGAGATCAGTTCCCTGGTGAAGAAAATTGAAAACTACAAGGATGAAAACATCCTGATTTTTATTGACCAGTTTGAAGAGTTATTCAGATTTACTGCAGGAATTGACAGACAGAGAACCGAACTTGATGAGTCCTTAATGTTAATCAATCTCCTGATTGAGGCGCTTAAACAAAAAAAAGTTCCCATATATGTTGTGATCTGCATTCGGTCAGACTTTGTTGGAAACTGTACCAATTACCAGGTTCTGACTGAATACATAAACCTGAGCCATTACCTTGTTCCACAGATGGCAAGGGATGCTTATCGTTCGGCCATTATGGGTCCATTATCATTGACCCATGCCAGGATAAGCCCGGATGTTCTGCAGGAGGTATTAAATAATGTTGGTGACAGAGCCGATCAATTGCCCGTTCTTCAGCATCTTATGATGCGTTTGTATAATTTTTGGAAGGCCAAGAACAAACCTGATCAGCCGATAAGTATCTACGATTATAAAGCCGTAGGTGGATTGTCAGATGCGATTTCATTACACGCAGAGGAACTTTTTAGCCAGCTGGATGAGAATGAACAGGAGACGTGTAAGCGAATGTTTCAGACAATTACTGAGTCAGGTGGAGATAACAAAGGCATTCGTAGACCAACTTCTATTAAAAACATCATTCGTATCACCAAGTCACCGGCAGAGCAGGTATTTAGGATTGTTGAACTATTTCGTGCAGAAGGAAATTCAATAATAACACCGGATCACCTCGAAGAAATAACCGAGGAAAGCGTCGTTGACATATCCCATGAAGCTGTTATGCGTAACTGGAAAAGGCTGAAGGGTTGGATTGAAGAAGAATCGGATGCGGTTCAGTTATACCTGAGACTTGTTGAGGCTTCGCAGCTATATCAGTCCGGAAGGACAGGTCCCTGGAGACCCCCGGAACTCTATTTGGCTATCAATTGGCGTGACAAGTTCAAACCAAATGAGGTTTGGGCATCCCAGTATCATCCTGCCTATATCCGTAGTCTCCGGTACCTCGAAGTCAGTGAGGCATCTTTTAATGAAGAAGAAGCTGAAAAGGAAAAATCAAAGGAGAGGGAAATCCGAAGAACCCGAATCTTCGCAGTAGTTCTTGCGATAGCGGCAGTAATATCAATGGTATTCATGTTTAACAGCATTAAGTTAAAAAACGTAGCAAACAGTGCCAGGCAGGAAGCAGAAATACAACGGGAATCTGCCGAAGAAAATGCTCTGGAGGCTGAAAAGCAGAAAAATCTTGCGATGGGATATTCTGCAGAACTTGAAGTCCAGAAAGCCATTGTGGAGGCGAATTTACTAGTTACCTCTGATGAACGGGATGTAGCAGTTGTTACTGCCGGACAGGCGATCCAGCGAACAACTGTGGTAGAGCAGGACCTGATCGATGTAAGTACTAACCTTGTGGTTGCCAGGCAAACAACAGATGAGGCCCTCCAGGACAAAGCCAGAGCAGAACAGGAAAAGGCTGAAACTTTCCGTGATAATATGAGACTTCTTGCCCAGTCACTTGCTAATAATTCACTCGAGATAAGAGATGATGATGAACTTCAGGCCCTGATGGCATATCAGGCTTATAAATTTAATAGCAAGTATAATGGACCGGTTAACCAGGCAAATATATATCTTGGGCTTCGAAGAGCACTTACTAGTCTGGATGCGAATTTTGAAGTACCTTTTGAAGGACATACAGAATCGGTTCGATCCATTGTCTATGCTCCACGAAATAAATGGCTATTTACTGCCGGTAGCGATGGCAGGCTGATTCGCTGGAAGCAGCAAAACGTGGACTCCGAACCTGAAGTCATCATCAAAAACAATACCATCAACCGGATTGTAGCCATAAGTAAAGATGAAAAATGGCTTGCCTGTGGTGCTGAGGGGACAGGTATACAACTATTTAACCTTGGCAATCCATCTTTGCGACCAGCACTGCTCCATGCCCACCAGAACAGGGTAAGAAGTATAGTATTTTTCAATAATAATCGTGAGATGCTAACAAGTGGAACGGACAATAAAGTTCTGAGGTGGGATCTCTCCAGAGGTTCTTCGGAGGTGTTCCAAGAACTTGAAAACTCGGCACAGGCACTTGCCATTTCACCCAACGACCAAAAAGTGGCTGTCGGAACGCGAAGCGGCAAACTCCTGTTAATTAACCTGCTTAGAAAAGATCCTCCAATTGAATTACGCCATGAGCCTGGTAACCAAATCCTTAGTGTGATTTTTCAAAATAACAATATTCTGATTTCCGGAGATCAGAAAGGTATTGTAAGAATTTGGGATATAGCCCAGAACGAACAAGTATTCAGACGAAAGTTGCATCAGGCCAGGATAAATGAAATACAGATAGATCCTTCAAAACGTTACATCGCTACTTCAAGTACTGACGGTTCAGTATACGTGCTTGACCTTGAAAATTTGAACCAGCCGGCCATCGAGGTGGCTAACCTTATGGGATTTGTGTATTCAGTAGCATTTATCAACAGAGGAAACAACCTTATCATCGGAAGTAACACAACCAGTTCCCTTGTAGGACACCCTGTTCGGATGAGTGATCTGGCTAAATTTGTCTGTCCCAGTGTTAGCCGGAACATGTCAAAACTGGAATGGATTAATTACATTGGTCGGGATATTCCCTTTGAACAAACCTGCGAGTAATGACAAAAGGACTTCTCAGGCTCACCCCATTATTAACCTTTTTGTTTTGTTTTTCAGAATTAATTGGGCAGGAAAGTAATTGCCTGGAAAGGCTTGACAATGCAGAAATCCTTTTCAATTCAGGAATTTTTGAGGACATCCCCTTTCTAATTGAAGATTGCCTTGAGAGTTATTCGGAGGAAAACACGAAGAAAGCCTACCGGTTGATTGTCCTAGCCTATTACATGAATGATGAGGTTGAATCTGCTGAGATAAGTATGAAAAATCTGCTGTTAGCTTATCCTGAGTATAGACCATCGTTGGGAGATCAAGCAGAGTACCTGTTTGTATTTGAAAGCTTCAAAGTAAGAAAGGTCATTGATCTTGGATTCATGGCCGGTCCAATATTTACTCCCGGAAACCTGCTGGAACCATTCAGTCCTTTCCAGGACAGATTTTTATATGCCTCCAATTTGCCTGGGATTTCTGCGGGGGTCATGATCAATGTACCTATAACCTCCCTTTTTTCAATAAGTACAGAACCTACTATTAACCGGTACGCATTCCAAATACAGTATGATAATCCAATAAATGAAATTTATGCTATTGATCAGACTGAAACGAACATAATGCTGAATATTCCCTTGAATGTAAGATTCACCTTTTTGAATAACCGTTTTCAACCATATGTTAAGTTCGGCGGGCAAATGAGCCTACTCCTTTCTGTCGAAACAGAGAGCAAACTGGAAAGGCTTGATCCTGTAACAGGTGAAATCATCAATCCGTCAGAGACCATTAAACGTGACCATTCCATATATCGGGAGCGGTTGAATTATTACGTAGGAGGGGGATTGGGACTGAGGATGAATTTCAACAAATTTTACCTTTTTGCAGAGGCCGATTATTATCATCCACTGAATAATATGCTGGCTTCTGATCAAAATCGTTTCGAGCAGAGTAACCTGTGGTCAGAAGCCTGGGTTGACTCAGACTTCAGAATCATTCATGCGTTCTTCAGGGTGGGTATTGCCAGAAGCCTTTACAGCATAAAAAAAATAAGATAAATTTTTAAGATTTGAAGAGTATTAAAACAGTATCATGGATTATTAAGGGTATAATATTTTTCATATGCTTATCCTGTAATAATTATTCAGTGTCGGAGAAGCAGATTGAGAGTTTCTTGAAATATTATGCTATCGATATTGAAAATACCGAAGGTGTTGAGGTGATCCAAAACCTCGATGGCGGGTATGTAATACTTGCAAATTACAGTCAGGAGGCAACCTTAGAGACGGACAGGGATATCCTGATAATTTATTGTGATGAGTTTGGCCGCATGAGTTCAAATTCCCCATTACAGATTGGCACGAATGGTTTTGACCAGGGCAACAGCATCATCAGGTCTGGCGATGGATTCATCATTGCAGGATCTTCTTTGATTGGGACTCAAAAACTGGGCTATCTTTCTAAGATTGGTAACAACGGACAACAGATCTGGCAGCAGACTTATGGAGGATATAAAGAGATGGAATTCAATGCGGTAATTCAACATCAGGACGGAGGATATATAATGACTGGATATTTCATGAATGAAAATGATGAAAAGGAGATTATACTTTATAAAACTGATTCCAATGGTGATTCGTTATGGGTACGCGAAATGGGATATACTGGTTTTAATAATATTGGGGAATCCCTGGAAAGGTACCAGGACAGGTTATTAATTATTGGTACAAATACTCCTTTAAATCCATCAGAACATTCCAATATGTTAATCCTGAATACAAACCTTGAGGGCAGAGGTATCTTCGCGTTGTGGATTACAGGAGAGGAGGATTTGATTGGAGAAGAGATTGTACTTGATCCGGATGGTGATCTTTACATTATGGGGAATGAACATAATTCCCTGGGAGATTCCCGGATCTACCTGGCAAGGCTTCAGCTTATTGGCGATAACCTGGAAGAAGTTGAACTTGATTATTATAAATATTTGGAGGATGTAAATTCTGTCTGGGGTGAAGATCTGGAATCAACAGAACCTGGCAGCATGGCAATTTGTGGCTGGGAATCCAGCCAAAACGATATAAATATCTATTTTATTAATGTTGACAATAATTTCCAGGTAACCAATAGGCAAACCTATGGATCTAAGGGTTACCAGGCAACACAAGGCTTATACTACACAAATGATGAGGGATATTCTCTCACCGGTTCCGTTGATTTGGGTGGAGGAAGGACCTCTATACTTCTAAAACTTGATAGAGAGGGAAAACTTCAATAAACACAGTGGATTACCCATTTGGATTGATTAATCAATTATATTATTTGACGAATGAATTTTCTCTGCCTGGACTAATTATAGTAGTTAGAGCGGAATAATCTATCAGAATTCCGGAAGAATAAGATTTACAGATCTTTATGTTAATATATTAGATAAAAATAAAACATCTGAAAAATTACACAATTCAATGGTAATCAGCACATTTTGACGAATTATTTTCATATAATTTTCAAATGGTTTAATTTTATTAATTGAAATCGAAAATCAAATGAATATGAAAATTCTATACATAATAATAATTTAAAAAACCATGATCATGAAAAAACTACGTTTTATTTATTTAATTGGAATATTCCTATTTGTCATATCGTCGTGTGATAAAATGGATGAACTGATTGTTGACAGTCCACAGACCGGACCAAACTTGAAGGGCTTGATTGGCTGTAACGACTCACCCGATATATATGAGCTAATAGCAGGGAAAAACGAGAACGTCGGAACTGTAACGGTTGATAATGACCAGGTGAACCTGTATGTAACTTATGAAACCGAAGGTGAATGGTTAATAGGGGAGATTCATATTTATGTTGGAGATAGTACTGCTGTGCCTTCAAACAAGAAGAATACTCCCGTCCCCGGACATTTTCCATATGTGATTGATGAAGATTTAAGTGTTTCATCTTATACCTATGTCATTCCGCTAACGGAAGAATTGGTTACGCTTGAATGCTTTGCTGTTATAGCACATGCAGTTGTTTTCAAAGAAGAAATGATTGAGGGAGAGATGATTGAGACGGATGAAGAAACTGCCTGGGGTTGTGGAGGTAAAGATTTCACAACAGCCTTTGGCACCACTCGCTGGGGATGTTTTGGTGAATATTGTCTTGTGGAATGCGAAGAAGAGCCGGAGGTAAAATACCTTACGTTCAAGACTTTTACCGATTTATATTATCCATGGGCAGTATTAACCGAAGGAGAGAAATTATTCACCACTGGTTGGTGCCAGGATTGGGGTTTGGTTATTCCTGAAGATGGAGATATTTATGATTTAATGATTGAAGGGAATGTATTTGCAATTGCAACAGTTAGCATTGTTGAGAATAATCTAATTCTTAATATTACTTCAACTGACAGTAATGTTCCATTGTTCAGCACATATTGGTTTTACGGAACCAAAGCAGAATTTGTATCAGATCTTAACGGCGATTGCCCCTTTTATACACATTGGCTCGACCCGGTTGTGGAGCCGGCTTCGACGCATGAAATAATTATTCCGCTGGATCATTAGTAATTAATTGTATTAAATCCATGAGGAAGCCGGAAGAGTTGCATCAACTCTTCCGGCTTTTTTTATATCCTCCAAAAGCTTTGATAATATTATTGTAGCAGGTCTGCCAGTTTTGTTATTGACAAAGAGACTGAGTTTTGTCTGGTTCAGCTTGGTTTTTCCCTAAGCCTTGATCTATCTGTGGAGGCAGTGTTTCAGTTACCGATTTTATGCAGCAGACATATCGGAGTCTGGCACGAACAATTATTAATCATAAAAAATACAGGTAGAAAAGTTATAAGAGGAAATCTTCATTTCAAGGAAAGTAGACAGGCACTCTGATTAGTTACATATTGAGAGAACATACTAGTACGAATTTGAAAATAACTAATAAGAAGTGTATCTTTCCGGCCAAACAGGAATATTATGAATCCAATAACCTGCATGAAAAAGAAATTCAGGCTATTAACTCAAATTTATGAGTCTGGGGTTCGTTTATAATTGAAATGATTTGAAATATATTTTGTATCAGTACAGGACTTTCCTTTTTTTCTTATGGATCTTGATAGGTTTATTAAAAACAACCATCTTATTCGGGCAATCAGATATGATCATCGATCATCGCTATGCCAGCGTGGAAGTATTGAAGGATATTCCTTCTGAATGGATCGACAGCGCCAAACAGAATTTACATGTCAGATATGAACACACCTCGCATGGCAGCCAGATTACTGAAGGAATGAGAGATTTGGATGCTTTCATGGGAGGAAATGATGTCTACCTCTTTTCAAATAATGGTGGTTCTGGCATACTGCATCTGCATGATTTCTGGAGAAGTGATCTAAGCGCAGGGCAAGAAACCTGGCAGGATGTGACAAGAGATTATCTCAATGACGCGGCAAATCAGGAATGCAATGTGGTGATGTGGTCCTGGTGCCAGATTCTGGCGCATGATGGGGACCTGGATCCCGGTTATTGTTCAAAGATGGAAGAACTCATTTCCGAGTATGGCAAAGGAGGAACAAAAATATTGGATGGAAGCCGAACTGTACCGGTTCAATTTGTTTTTATGACAGGACATGTAAATGGAGAGGGGGAAGAAGGTGAAACGAACAGGATTAATAATTATATAAGAAGTCACTGTAGATCCAATAACAGGATCCTGTATGACTTTGCAGATATCGAGAGTTACGATCCTGATGGTAAATATTTTCTTTATAAATACTGCAAAGATGATTGTAGTTATAATGATCAGGGAACGACAGACGGGAACTGGGCCCTTGAATGGGTAGAAGGCAAGGTTAAAATGACAAGTATGAGCGACGCGGTCCATAATGAACCTAATGGAGGTAATTGGTATCATTGCCGCGCAGATCATACACATCCTTTGAATGGCAATATGAAAGCATACACAGCCTGGTACATGTTTGCCAGGATGGTCGGCTGGCAGGCATCTGAATCTGTATTATTGGATAGTTTACAGATTAGTGCCTCAGGAGGATCAGGCACAATTGATCAGGATGAAGGCAGTTTACAGTTATCGTGTCAGACCTTTCCGGCAGATGCTGTTGATCCAGGATATGCTTGGTCCGTGGTAGCAGGCAGCGGGTTGGCCTCCATCAATAAGAATGGATTGGTGACTGCAATTGAAAACGGGACAGTTCATGCAGTAGCTTTTGCCCAGGATGGCTCGGATGTGTCCGATACTCTTGAGGTCACGATCACGCATCAGATCACGGAGGTTGAGAGCCTTACCCTTATTACCCCGGGAGACCAGACCAGCATACTCTCAGGTGACTCGATACAGATTATTGCAGAAATAGTGCCTGTTGATGCAGACAGCCAGCGGGTCGATCTTGTTATTGAGCCAGTTACAGGTACGGCAGCCATGAATGAAAATGGTTATTTAATCGGAGGTGATCTTGGTCAGGTCAGGATTATCGGAACCGCGATAGATGGATTTGGAGCAAGTGATACCCTGCATTTGGACATAATATCCCAACCAGTTAATGTTAATATAATATCCACCGGTCAGTTGACACTGTATCCGAATCCAGCAAAGGATGTTATCAAACTCAAGGGAGAACTCCATTATCCATTGTCAGTATTGGTCTACGGTTCACAAGGTGATTTATATATTCATCGTGAAATTTACAATATTGATCAGGTAATAGATATTTCCCAACTACTACCCGGATTATACATTGTGAAATTGTTTTCAAATCATATCGAAAGTCAAGGTCGCTTAATAAAAAGATGATGAGGATAAGACTCATTATCTGTTTTGTTTACTACTTTTCCTGAAAAATTACTTTCCATATTTTGTCCATGTTTTCCCCCGTAATTCTCACAAAATAGAGACCGGCAGAAAATTCAGATATAATGACTGTTTTTCCATGTATAATGGGCTCAGAATATACTGCTGCCCCAGCATAACTGTATATTTCTAACTGCAACTCTTTGTTTTCAGGATTTTCGAGATCAATTGTAAGTTCTTCAATTGCGGGATTTGGATACAACTTGAATGAAATTTTATTTTCAACTTCATCTATAAATGTTTCATTCAAATCGTTTACCGTCAGGGTGTATGTCTCGGTGTCTGAGAGCAAGCCTGTACCATCATCGGTGACTGTCACTGTGATGTTAGCCGTTCCGTTCCAGTTGGCTGTGGGCACCAGGTCGTAGGTGCTACCGCTGATATTCCCGCTGAGGTTTGCCACGGTGACATTTACCTCATCGGAGGAGATGGTGATGGTATGTAGATCGCCTGCATCGGCATCGGAGAATGTCACGGACAGTCCCATCAGGCTGTTGTCCTCGTCTGTAGCCTGGTCACCAATCTCAGTAAGTACGGGTGCATCGTTTATGGCCGTTACCGTCAGGGTGTATACCTCGGTGTCTGAGAGCAAGCCTGTAACGTCATCGGCTACTGTCACTGTGATGTTAGCCGTTCCGTTCCAGTCGGCTGTGGGCACCAGGTCATAGGTGCTACCGCTGACGTTCCCGCTGAGGTTTGCCACGGTGACATTTACCTCATCGGAGGTGACGGCGATGGTGTGTAGATCGCCTGCATCGGCATCTGT
>DRHS01000217.1 GCA_011053095.1 Bacteroides sp. | reverse complement strand
GGGAAAGGGTATAGGTCCGTCAACATATGCCAGGATTTTTGAACTCATGTTCAGGCTAAAGGCCAATCTCCTGTGGCCGGCCATGCATCAGAAGACCAAACCATTCAATTACTATGAAGAAAATAAGACGATAGCCGATGAATACGGGATCGTGATGGGATCATCCCATATTGAGCCCATGCTAAGGAATAATATGGGGGGAGCAGAATGGGATACCGAATATCCCGGCCAGGCCTGGGATTACTTGCAAAACAGGGAGAATATAAACAGGTACTGGGAGAAACGGGTCAGGGGAAACGGGAAGTATGAGAATATGTACACACTGGGAAAAAGGGGGAAGGACGATGAAGCCGGCACCGAAATTACCGTTGAGGTACTGGAACAGATATTCAGCGACCAGAGGAAGATCCTGGGTCAATGGGTAAACAAAGATCTGACAAAGGTACCCCAGGTCCTGATCCCGTATACGGAAGTGCTTGATTTATACAACCTGGGATTGCAGGTACCGGATGATGTGATCATTTGCTGGCCGGACGACAACTTCGGGAATATCAGGCAGCTGCCTGACAAGGCTGAACAAATGCGTACGGGTGGTTCCGGGGTCTATTATCATTTCCAGTGGCTGAACGGTGCCACGACGGCTTATCCGTGGACTTGTACCACCCCGCTGGGCCTTATATGGAGCGAGATGAAAAAAGCCTATGATTTCGGGGTTGATGATATGTGGATCGTTAATGTAGGAGATATCAAACCTGCTGAGATCAATATTGAATACTTCATGCAGCTGGCCTGGGATATCCATGCCTGGGATCATAGTAATTCTTCCCGGTACCTTAAGCAATGGGCAGCCAGGGAATTTGGGGAGGAGCCCTCCGCTGCCATTTCAGAAATTATGGGCAGGCATTATGAACTGGGCTATGCCAGAAGACCTGAAAACCTGGTTTTATGGAATGGCCGCAGGAAAGAATTATCATGGGAATGGTTCAGCCTCGATCACTATGATGATGAGGTTCAGCGAAGAATTAATGATTATACCGATCTGATAAAAAGGGTTGACAGGGTTTACCATTCCCTGCCTGTAGAAATGAAAGACGCATTCTTCCAGACGGTTGTATATAATGTCAAAGGCACAGCCCTGCAGAATTTAAAGATTCTGAATGCCCAGAAAAGCCATGTATATGGCAGGCAAAAAAGATCCAGTGCGGCCGTGTACGCAGCTAAAGCCCAACAAGCAGAGAACAGTATCTATGAGCTCATTCATCATTATAACAGGGAACTACCAACGGTGGGAGACAAATGGGATCATATGGCCTCCCTGCCCGGTCCATGGGGAGGACAGTGGCACCAATGGGATATGCCTCCGTTGAGCACCTATTCCGGGGAGGGTGCGCCACGGCTCGGATACGCCCTGGAGGGAGGGGACAGTATCCATCTTCCCGAGTTCAGTGTATTCAGTAATGACAGTGCTTTTATCGACCTGTACAATACCGGTAATGGTGCGGTATACTGGTCAGTTGATACTTCAGCCGGTTTCATCGAGATGAGCCAGGCCACAGGTGTGATATATGATGAAACAAGGATCTGGATGAAAATTAATTATGATAAGGCCCCTAAAGGGATGAATGTGGATGGCAAACTGAGGATCACCTGGTCATCTTCCCGGCGGGATGAATGGAGTGACTGGGACCTGTTATCGTTTGAAGAGCGGGAGGTATTTCGGAGCGGTATTGCAAATTCATCTGCCGGTGGTCATTTATTTGAGCTGAATTATTCTGTATTTAATCCTGAAAGTCCGGTCCCGGGTGAAATCACCGGCTTTGTGGAAAGCAACGGGTATACAGCTATCGAGGCAGAACATTTCTCACGGAAAAAGGACAGGGAAGCCGGATGGGAGATCATTGAAGGCCTGGGAAGAACCGGGAACTCAATTACTGTTCTGCCTCCCACGGTTGAATCTGTAGAGATACCAGACAGTATTCTATTAAAATCACCTGTGGTGGAATACGATCTATACCTTTTTACAGAAGGGGATCATATTTTGCAGCTCAATTGTTCTCCAGGCAATCCAATCAACAGGGATTACGGACAGCGAATTGCAGTGGCACTGGACGATGGCTTGCCCCGGGTCATCTCATTTGAAACAGGGAACAGGAGCGTTATGGATAATCTGATGACCCTGCATACCAGACTCAAGATTGAAAAAGCAGGGGGACATGTCCTGAAAATTTGGATGGTCGACCCCGGAATAGTAATTGATAAAATCATTCTGGATGCCGGGGGATTAAAGGAATCTTACCTTGGTCCGCCGGAATCAGTCCGAATGAGGGAATAAATCTGAGAGCAGCTCATAATGCGCTAACGTACAATAGCTTATGAAAACAATACTAAAACTTTTTGTCGTACTCTTTATACATGCCTTCATCTTTTCGGCATGTAGTACAAAAACAAAAAAACCAAACGTAATCCTTGTAATTACTGACGACCAGGGATATGGTGACCTAGGCTGCCATGGTAATCCATGGATCAAGACTCCCAATATGGATAAACTGTGGGAGGAAAGTATACGATTAACTGATTATCATGTTAGCCCGACCTGTGCTCCAACCAGAAGTGCTTTAATGACCGGCCGCTATAATAATCGTGTTGGTGTATGGCATACTGTTACAGGAAGGACGTTACTTAGGGAAAATGAAGAAACCATGGCCAGGGTATTCAGTGAGAACGGATATTCAACTGCTATGTTTGGCAAGTGGCATCTGGGGGATAATTACCCGAGAAGACCCATTGATGTAGGTTTCCAGAAAGCTGTTTTTCACGGAGGTGGAGCAATTGGCAATACAAATGATTACTGGGATAATGACTATTTTGATGATCATTATTACGATGATGGCGAATTTAAGCAGTTCGAAGGATATTGCACGGATGTTTGGTTTAATGAAGCAAAATCTTTTATAGAAAGGAATAATGAAGGTCCATTCTTTTGTTATATAGCTACCAATGCACCACACGGACCATTGTATGTTGAGGATACGTATTCCAATCAATATAAGGGAGACACCCTCATACCTTCTGCCCGATTCTTTGGGATGATTACCTGTATCGATGAGAATATCGGCAGGCTCAGAGCTTATTTGAAAGAAGAAAATCTTGACAGGAATACCATTTTCATTTTCATGACAGATAATGGAACCGCTAACGGAGTAAAACTTGAGGGACACTGGAACAATGGCTTCCCCAGTGCATATGGCTACAGCTCAGGTATGCGGGGTAAAAAAGGAAGCCCATATGATGGCGGGCACAGGGTTCCGTGTTTCATTCACTGGCCTGATGGTGGGATAGAGGAAGGAAGGGATTTCGATGGCTTAACCGCCCATATTGATATTTTCCCGAGTTTAATGGAGATGTGTGGTTTTGAGAAGAGGAATACCAATAAACTTGATGGAATGAGTTTGTGGAAATATATTAAGGGTGAAAATAAGTGGGAGAAGGCAAAACGAACATTGTTTGTAGATTCCCAGAGAGTTGAAGAACCTGAACACTACAGAGGGTCTTCCGTTATGCAGAAGAACTGGAGGCTTGTTTATGGGAAGGAATTATATGATATGAGGAACGACCCGGGACAGAGAATAGATGTTGCGAAGATTTATCCTGACAAAGTAAAGGAAATGCGGGGTCTTTATGAGGAGTGGTTCGCTGATGTCTTTTCGGATTACAAAACAAGGAGTTATATACAAATAGGGTCTAATAAAGCGAAATCAATGGTACTTACTTCCCATGACTGGATGGAGGTTATTAAAGCGGATGGTACACGGGCAGCGAGTCCCGGTGGTGAAGACACACCACCATTTGCGCATCCTCAAATGAGAAGAGGCTGGCAGAGAAATGGGTACTGGGATATTGAAGTCCTTAGGGAGGGAAAATACAAAATTGAACTAGCCAGATGGCCGGAGGAAGCCGGCAGAACCATTACCGATGGTATCCCTGCCTCAAATGTGTCAATTCCGGGAGGAGAACCATTCGGGGAAGGCATAGCTCTGGATATAAAAAACGCACGCCTTAAGATCCAGGAGTTTGATAGTACTGTTTCAGTGATGGAAGAAACGAAAACTGCTGAATTCACCGTTGCGCTCAGGAAAGGTAAAACTAAACTTAGAACCTGGTTTACAGGTGATGAAGGGTTGTCTCTTGGCGCTTACTGGGTATATATAAGCAATGAAGAATAAACTGACATTTGTTACAGCAGAGCGTCATTTTTGAAAGGACTCAAGATAATAATCATACCTTTCTCTCAACTGAATTAATGTTTCTTCATGTTCCGGGATGCCCGCCAGGTTTTTTGATTCCGTCGGATCTGTCTTTAAATGATACATTTCTTCAACTTCCGGTTCCACATTCACATAACGAATGTATTTCCATTCCACGGAACGGACACCCCTGCTGTCTGGTATCGGATTCTCGACATCAACGATACCGACATGTTCCATGAAAAAGTCTGATCTTTCCGAAACCTTCCTGCCTGCAAGCTGGGGGTACAAACTCATTCCATCCATCTCATCAGGTATGGGGATGCCTGCCATATCCAGTATGGTCGGGGCAATGTCAATATTCAATGCAAGGTTGTCAAGCTTAATCCCCTGCCGGGAATCTGGTATGCCGGGTCCTGAAATTATGATCGGGGTCCGGATGGATTCTTCATACAGTAGCCACTTCCCTCCAAGGCCATGCTCACCCCAGAGACAGCCGTGGTCCGAAAGAAAGATAACGACCGTGTTCTTATCCAGGTCCAGATCCTGAAGTGTCCTCATAATGTTTTCTACCGAACGGTCCAGGCTTTTCACACAGCGCAAAAAGTCCTTTTCATACTTGTTTTTTGTTGCCTCGTCTTTTCTTTCATCAAAATAACACCACCTGTTGAGCGATCCTTCCTTCACATGGGGAGCCATGGACTGGTAATCCTCCGGTGTATCCGTCTCTCTTTTCGGGATATGAACATCTTCAAACAGATCTTTATCCCTTTCATCCGGCTGGTAGGGATGATGGGGAGACTTATAACAAACCGTAAGACAGAATGGTTTACCATCTGTACAGGATCCTAGAAATTCCCCCGCTTTGATTGCCAGCCATTCCGAATTATGGATCTTCCCGCTGTCGGTATCATGAAAATACACTCCCTGAGTCATCCATGCATTAAATACATCAAAAATATCCTCCGTTCCTTCAGTACCCATTCCCCACTTACCCAGAACGCCTGTCTTATAACCGTTATCATGTAACAGTGCCGGGTAGCTTTTATTAATGACCTCAGCCTCCAGTGGTGTTCTGAAATGGTTCATACCATGGGTGCTCACATACCTTCCGGTCATTATGCTTGCTCTTGATACCGAACAAATGGGGGTAGTTACAAATGCGTTCCTGAAATACACCCCATTCCCGGCCAGTCTGTCGATACCCGGGGTTTGCAACTCAGGGATCAATGGAATATCAGCATAGCTTAGCTGGTCCCATCGCTGGTCATCAGAAATCAAGACGACGAAATTTGGTCTCGTTTGTTCCTTGCCTGTGTTCCGGCATGCAACCAGGCTAATAGCCACGGCAGAGAGAATCACTATCTTCAGACAGTGGTGAAATAAAGGACCATTTGTGTTCTTACCAATTTTATCATTTGTTAGAATTTCCATGCGTATATTGGTTTTCCGTTTGTATTTTTAATGCATACTAAAAATACCACATAAAATTTACTAAAATTTAAAAGCTGTAAATTTAACGCGATTGTGTAATCAGTAAACTTAGTAAACTATAATCCAATCATGATAAATGTTAATAAGTATCTTATCCTGACTTTATGCCTCTGGACATTGTTGTCTCCGGTCAGGGCATCCTCATCTTTTCACTCATCCGGATACATTGAGACAGAACAAGGCATTGAAGGCGAACTGATCAGCTGGTGGTCCTTTGACGAAGAAACCGGGCGTTCTGCTCTGGATGAAATTCAGCTGGTGAAGGATTCCATCTACGGAAGCTTTGAGTATGTTCCGGGTATATCCGGTAATGCAATTAAACTGGATGGATTTCGAACATACATCAAAAGGGATCGCTATGATTTAGACCAGCTGGAGGGTGCATTTACCGTTGAGGCATGGATTGCACTGGCCAGTTACCCCTGGTCATGGTCTCCGGTGGTCGATTGTTCATACGAGAGACTAAAAGGTTTTTTCTTCGGGATTGGTCCCCAGGGCCAGGTGGGATTTAAGATCGGTGCAGGCAATTCATGGCTTGATATCACCGGAAGTATGAACATCCCTTTGAGGAAGTGGACCCATATTGCGGCCGTTTTTGAACCTGGTAAGAATATTTCGATGTACATAAACGGAACCAATGTGTCTTCTGTTGATATCAAAGGAAATTTTGTCCCCCAATGGGGTGGTTCCCTTACAATCGGCAGGAATAACGGTGCGAAGACATGGAATGAACCTCAGTTTACCACTAGCAGCGCCTATTTTTTCCTGGATGGTATCCTTGACGAGATAAAAATAAGCAGTCTGGCAAAAACGGGGCAGGAGCTAAGCGATGAGTATGCCGCTGTCGGAGACAAGCCCGTACCGGCATTGAGCAACCGTGAAACCTTGCCTGTGGGTCCCACAGGCTCCGGAAGCTTCGGGGCATTTTATACCCGGCTTAACTATTATAAAGAATGGGATGATCTGTGGCGGGTAAGTGATGTGCCTGACCTGTTTGTACGTTTTGACCAGTCGCCGGTTCAATTTGTATTCTGGAGGGGAACCAGCTTTAATCCTTGCTGGGTTACAGAAAATGGTATCTGGTACACGAACGAATGGCTGGAAACATGGGGCAGTGATGTGGTCAGCTGTGCGGAACCCATTATGGACAGGCATTGCCGGTATTCCCATGTAAGGCTGATAGAAAATACAGATGCCCGTGTTGTGATTCACTGGCGTTATGCGCTTTCTGATGCTTTATATGATTTTGTAGCAATAAGTGACGACGGCAGGGGTGAATGGTGTGATGAATTCCATATCATATATCCCGATCAGGTGGGTGTAAGAAAAATGGAACTGCATTTCTCCCGGCCCGAACGCAGACATGACTGGGTTGAGCAGATCGTGGTCCTGCCCCCGGGGAAATATCCTGAGGATGTCATTGAAAGGGAAAGTATCTCGCTAGTTAATATGTCAGGAGAGGTGCAGAAATATTCCTGGGATAGGGATCTTGAAATTCCAATGCCCGAACCAGCAGGTGCAAACATGTCATATGTTCATCTGAATTCCACATACAGACCCTTTTTCATATTATCTCCTGACCCTGTTGAAACGGTGGAAGGAACATGGGAATCGCCCTATTTCAGGACCTATGCTTCCCATATGGCAAGAGCAGGGTACCGGCCGGATCCTGTTCCCTCTGCCTACGGATGGTGGAACCACTGGCCGGTAGCACAGGTTCCTGGTGACGGTCGTTGGGTGATCACACCGGACCGGCCAAGTCATTTTAACCTGACAACTTTTGTGCAATGGAAGGATTATGAATATACAGACCAAAAACGGACAAGGATCATGCTGCAGGGAATGACAGACAAAAAGGCTGATGAGCTGGTTCCACTGGCCAAATCATGGTTGCAGGCCCCCGATATGAAAATTACCTCTGATGCATATAAGGGTGGTCAATATGACCAGTCAGAAAGGGCCTACCTCATGGAAAAAACAGATCAGGGTAATTCAGATCCCTGCTCCTTTGTCCTGGATGCAACGGGAGAATCTCCCCTCATCAATCCTGCCATAATCATTAAGAACTGGGGAGGCCAACGGGCCAGTCTGTCAATCAATGGTGAGGCTATTGCAGAAGGTGAGGATTTCAGGCAGGGCATTCGAAAAGGAACAGATGGGGAGGATTTGATCCTGTGGATCAGGCTGGATAGGACAGAAGCTGTTCAATTTATCCTTGATCCGGCAGAGGGCAGGTAGATAAAAATTACATTTGCCTCATTCACGCCCGGAGACACGATAATAACAAAAAATATGAAAGAGCCTCTGCGATCAGTTACACATTTATACCTTGGATTGTCTTGTCTGATTCTGTTATGCTCATGTACTCCCCTGGGAGATCAGCAAAAACCAAATATCATCATCATCTATACGGATGACCAGGGAACGCTTGATGCAGGCTGCTTTGGTGCCGATGATCTGTATACCCCTAATATTGACCGGCTTGGCAGGTCGGGCATCCGGTTTACACAGGCCTATGCACATACAGTCTGTTGTCCCAGCAGGGCTGCATTGCTGACAGGAAGGCATCCCCAGCGATCTGGAATTAATAACTGGACACAGAATAATCCCCATGATGAAGAAAAGGGAATCAATATGCCGCTGAGCGAGGTGACTATTGCAGAGGTATTGAAGGAGCAAGGCTATCAAACTGGAATTTTTGGAAAATGGCACCTTGGAGGGGCGGTAGAAAACGGTCCCCTGGAGCAGGGCTTTGATACATTTTACGGTTTCAGAAGTGGTTTCATTGATAATTACGTCCACTTTTTCCTTCACGGGAAGGGGTTTCATGATCTCTGGAGCAATAAGGAAGAGATTTTTGAGCGAAACCGGTATTTCCCCTCCCTGATGACTGAAAAAGCAATTCAATTTATTGAAAAGAGCGGGGAACAGCCATTCTTTCTCTATGCTGCATTTAACCTGCCCCATTATCCCGAGCAAGCCGATTCTCTGTTTATTCCAAATTATACAGAACTCAGTGAGCCACGAAAATCTTATGCCGGTGTGGTCTCAACAGTTGATGATAAAATAGGACAAATTCTCGACAAAGTTGAAGAGCTGGGGATTCGGGAAAACACCGTTGTCTTTTTTATGAGCGATAATGGCCATTCTACCGAAGAAACCATGATAAGGATTAATGACCACCTGAGCGGCCTTCCCAAAGGCACAAACTATTGTGCCAATGGAGGAGGCGGATATACTGGAAAATGGAGAGGGGCAAAAGCGGGCTTCCTTGAAGGAGGTATCCGCGTACCGACTATAATTAGCTATCCGGGGCATTTCCCGGAGAATGAGACCAGAAACCAGATTATTTCCTGCATGGATTTCTTTCCCACAATATGCGAGATTACCGGCAGCAAAATCCCGAATTACGTTCTTGACGGATACAGCCTGCTCCCGGTGATAGAATCGAAAAATGCACCCTCCAAACATCAGGTTCTCTATTTCCAATGGAGGGACCAGTGGGCCGTGAGGGAGGGGAAATGGAAACTGATCGTAAAAGGCCGGGATACCACCGGTAAATACTCATCACATCCAATAAAAGAAGAAAAGATGGAATCTCCTTATCTGGCAAACCTTGAAGCAGATCATCCCGAGGAGCAGAATTATGCAGCAGAACATCCAGAAATCGTTGAAAGGCTCACAAAATTATATACCGATTGGGCTGCTATAGTAAACAAATAATCCTGCAGATTGAACCACTACATTTATTGCTTGTTTGCCTCAAGCACAATCTTTGAAGGCCTGAATGATTCATAATCAATCCACAGAATTAAATCTTCCCTTTCAAGCCCCCTTCTTTTACCCATCCTGTAATCTTTATTATCCTGCAATTCCCTGCCATTCAATTGAACTGTAAAATCATCTGTCTCCCATCCATTGATAACCAAGCAGATATTTACAATGGGTGAATCATTTCCCGCAATAAGTTCCACCTCCAGATGACCGGATTTATTGTCTGTACTGTTCAGAACATAGGCACGTTGAGTAAAATCGTAACCTTCATAAATGAAATCACCTTTTATAATGTCAAGAGGAGGTGGCTGGAGCCAGGACCTGGCAAGCATGGCAAGTTCATCAGGTGTTTGTCTGGAAGCCCCGTACATCCAACTTGACCAGAAGGTTTTTACAGTATTGGCATTAGCATCTTCCCCTATTTTTAATTTGCCCTCACTGCCGCTTTCTCTTGCCTTTATTATGTTGCCTGCTTCGTCGTGAAAAGGCGGACCTCCCCAGGCAAGTGAAAAGTGAGAGGGCCTGTCTGCGGCCTGACAGTATCTGCCATCACATCTGTTCTGGGCTACAGGCCAGTGGTTCCACCAGGGAAAATGAGATACATCAGGACGTTGTTCATGGCCAAAAACTTCCATATTGTTCTCCTTCTCCAGGATAGTGAAAGGCTTATATTGGGATTTTAAATTAACAATCTGGATAACCGGATGTTCAGGATTTTCTCCCTTCTTAAAAACAGGTGCTCCATCCGCCCAGGAATAGGTATAGTGTTCTCCTTTCATATTCACCAGCGTCATGGCATCCAGATGCACATTGTCTTCCGGAGTAGTTCCGGGTTGACATAATATGATTGACTCGGAAGGCCCGAGTGGATTTCCGGAAGTATATTGGATCACTTTTCTGATCCCGGTACCATCAGGATAAAAAGTATAATATTCGTCGATGCAATCAGACCAATCTGTCTTTTCATCGACTTGTGATCTTTGTTTTCGCACACTCACCGGCACATATCTCCAGTGAACAACAATCCTGGCAGGAGTGTTCTCAATGATCCGCACATGTGAATAAAGGCAATGCGGGTCGATCATGTGTTCGTAGCAACCATTTATCGTATCAAAATACTCGGCGCTCTGATCCGCCATCCATTGCCCGTTTTCCATTACCCAGGCCGGAGAATACCTTGTCCCTCTCCAAAATACAACCCTGATCGGGGAATCATCAAACTGAACAACAATATCAGGGTGATCCCCAACCCTGAACAGGGCGTCCCATTCGTCATAATATTTCAATTGAGTATAATACGCTCCAAACTTGCCTCTACCTTCTGGCCCGCTGGGCATTACTCTTTTCTGAATGTCGGGCGGCAGGAGATCCTCTGCTTTCGATTTATCCTGTATCGACTCGTCTGAAAGAACTGCATCGTATATCTTTATTTCATCATAAATGCCATCAAATGAGAACCAGGCAGGAATTGTCCCATAAGTTCTTACAGGATTTGACGGCATAACCATTTTATTGTTCATTCCAATGATCAAATCGGCTTCATTTGCATAATTGATGTTCCCTTCAACATTCAGATGACCAGATAGTTCTCCGTTGATATAAATTCTGAATCCAATGTTTTTATCATAGGTTGCTGCCAGATGGGTCCACTTATTCAGTTCAATCTTTTCTTTCGTTTCGCAACTTTGCCAGACTCCGTCAACGGAGGCGAAAATGCCAACCTGGCCCTGAGGTCCCACACCAAAATAATATCCTCTTTCCCCAGTAACACCCTGGGCAATTACAGGACACCAGTTCCATGGATAAGTAGCAGCCGCAATCCAAGCTTCCAATGTAAAGGAATCCCCAAGCCCTGGAGCCATATTGGAATTTCGGGTCACATATGTGGTGAAGCCATCCAGTTTCAATGCTTTGCCATCAATACCATTGACAAGCTTGAAGTTTCCCTGAATTGAATCATTCAGATCCGATACCCCATCTTTAATTGTTCTAAAATCAGATGTGTTGAAATTCCACCACGCTACCGGTTTAATCTCTACTGGCTTTTCAATGTTAGAAGCCATGCAGGTATTACCAATCTGTAGAATCCCAGCTACGTAAAATATCGTACCGTATTTTATTAATCTATTCATTTTCAAACTTTTTGGCTTTATAATTATTTGGTAATAAATTAGTTAATTAAGACGAAGTCATTCAGCCTTCCTGTTCATATCCGGGCTCCTCATTATTCTCGGTTGTTGATCATGTCAATGGCCTCAGTGGCTGCCTTGCTGACTACGTTTCGAGGCGATTCTGTTTTCTGCGCTTCATTGAGAATTTTTATCTGAGATCTGTCGCCATATTTTCCAATTAATTTGAGGGCCTCAGCCATGACCAGGTAGCTCTCATCCGTCTGATACATCTTATGGCAAAGAGGAATAATATCCTTTTGTTCGCTGTTCACTAGGGCAAGGAGGGCTGCCACCCTGACTTTGGAGTTTGTGTCGTTTAATGCATTGTGAAAAATGTCTCTCAATTGACTGTTTTTCAATGTTGCCAATTGGCTGAGCGCAGCTTCCCGTACAGCCCAGAAGCTGTCATGTTCAGCTATAACACTCCAGATGTCAACAGTTTTTTGAGATTCCCGGAATTCGTGGAGCTCATTAACAGCCCACAGCCTGCCTGTCATATCATCATTTCTTGCCTGGTATATTAGTTCTTCCACAGGTTTTTTGAATGTCCATTCTTTAAGGAGATAATTTCCCTCGTCGAATCTGACCAGAAGCGGATTGGCATCCAGCTTGAATTCGAAAACCTCAGTTTTCTCTTCAAGCCAGACCGTTTCAATCCTTTTATCCTGGGCAGAAATGAGTCCGATGTTTACAGGAATTTTGTAAATGGGCACTTTGTCCCACTGATCCTGTGTCTGAACGATCTTTAGGGTCAGCGTTTTTGTTGTTTCATCCCATTTTTTGCTGACTTCGAAAACAGCATGTCCGGGGTAAAAAAGAAACTGCTCGAAGAACCAATCCATATTTTTCCCGGTAACATCCTTCACACATTTCATAAAGTCCTGTGTGGTAACAGGTTGAAATTCATGACGATGAAGGAATGTGCTCAGTGTCCGGAAGAAAGAATCATCGCCGAGTATGTAGCGCAGCATATGGAGAATGCAGGCTCCCTTGGGGTAAGTGTGACTGTCGAAATTCTGTCCGGGACTTTCATATCTGTTAAATACAACGGGTCTCATATACCTGTTATGGGCTTCCCGCAGATACGCATTCTTTTTCCCAAGAAGATTATATGCTCCTTCATCAGGTCCCCATTCATGTTTTTTATACATGTAATCGGAATAGGTTCCGAAGCTTTCATTCATCCAGGTATGTTCCCAACTTCTGAGGGTAACCAGGTCTCCCCACCACTGGTGCGCGATTTCATGGGCGATGACGCCCTCAAAACTGAAATCCAGGGCACCCCTTCGATTGGTGATGGCCGCTTCACCCAAAAGTGTGGCTGAAGTGGCTTCAGCACCCCCGCCCATATAGGCAGATATTACCTGGTCATATTTTTCCCATGGATAATCATATTGATACAGTTTACTAAAAAATTCAATCATTTCAGGCGTCTTCTTGAATGATCTCTTGGCATCTTCAACCTGCCAGGGATATACCCAATAATTGACGGGCAGTGATCCGAGTGAATCCCGGATAACCGCATAATCTGCAATACTCAGGTTGATGAGATAAGTGGAGTGGGGCAGGGACTGTTTCCAGTGATAGGTATGATTTCCCTCCCGCTTATTTTCGCTAATACCTATCAGGGAGCCGTTGGAGAGCACTTTATATTTTGCATCCACTGTAACGATCAGATCCTGGGTGATTTTGTCATGCGGGTAGTCGTAACAGGGGATCCATTGTCTAGCTTTATTAGGAAAACAATCGGATGATACCTGAAAAGGATTTTTCTCAGTGGCATCAATAAACCGCAGGCCTTTGACCTGCTCTTTTAAATAATACCTGACCGAAACAACGACTGTGTCAGTATGCATGTAAGTGCCTGGGAGGCTGATGCTTACTTTGTCTTCAGTCTGGCTGAAGGAGAGAGGTGCTTTATTTCTGTCAACCACTTCAGTGACCACCAGGGAAAGGGCATCCAGGACAATCGTTTCAAGTCCGTTGTTGAGAGGAGTCAGGGTAATGGTATTTTCTCCGGTCAGACTTTTATTCTCCATATCCACATCCAGCACAATCCGGTAATGAAGGGCATCAAAATCCCTGCTCCTTTCATGTTGAACAGGTCTCTTATAAATATCTATGGTTTGTGCCCTGATTAACATGGCAGGGAAAAGAAGAAAGACTGAAAGGATAAGATGTTTCATTCGTTCAAAGTTAAATGGCTATTTCTTCATAAAAGCTTCGATCTCTTCTATTGAGCGTGGTAATCCGGCTGACAATACCTCGCAGCCATCTTCGGTTATCACAACCGTGTCTTCAATCCGGACTGTGGTTACTGAGTCGGCATACGCCATTATGTCGCAGGCAAAGACAAATCCAGGTTGAAGTGCTTCAGTTTCGGAGCTGAATTCATCCATCCTGTCATGCACAGCCATGCCAATGCTGTGGTTGAATCCCCCATACCTGAAATACCTTCCGTACCTGGGATTATTTAAATCGTATCCTTTTTCCTCAAACATTTTTTTTATTTCCATACCTACATCTGTCAATGTAATGCCGGGCCGGTAATTGTCCAGGCAAACCTGCCTGATGTTATAAGCGAAATTATAGATTTCAGCTTGCTTTTTAGAAAACTTTCCATTGGCCGGGAAAGTTGTGGAAATATCTGTGTCATAGTAGTTAACATCCGGTCCGGCATCAAGAATAATAAAATCACCATCTTCCAGAATGCGGTCATACTGGGCATAATGACCGTACGCATGATGCTCGGCAGACATTATAATGGTATTAAATGATAGGCCCTGGGCTACGTCAACCATGCAGGTATATTCAAAAAGTGCAGCCAATGCTTTTTCAGGCTGGCCGGGCCTTGTTGCTTCCATAACCGCTTTATGAGCCTTAACACCTACCCTGGCTGCTTCACGCATAACATCGATCTCAGCGGTAGATTTGATTTTTCTGAGTGCCCAAATATCCGGAGTACAATTCTTTACTTCAATGCCCGGGAATCTTTCATTCAGGTTTTGAACAAACTGCATCTCTCTTGACAACCTGCCATCCCATTCATCATTGGTCACGGAACGTTCAATTAACCTGAATTTTTCCATGGAGTTTTCGGCGATTCCTTCTTCTGACCAATAAGGGGTGTATACAACCGGCTGTAGCTTTAATCTGCTGGTTATAGCAGATGTAAAATCCTCTATGAGTAAATAATTCTCAATCCCTGTAACAGTCACTGGATCCCTGACCAGTTCAAGGGGAATGGCTTTCTCATCGGCTGCCCGTTCACTGATTGTAAAAAAGAGTGTGCTCTCCCGGTTGATACCGTCAATAAGCAGAATTACATCCGGTATATCAACACCTGCAAAGTAGATCATGTTGTTGTACTGATGAAAATGCTCTAATCCGCTGGGTATGGTTGCCCCCCTGATGATAGCAATGCCATTCGGGATGCGGTCCATTAACTTTTCTCTCCTTGATTTGTACTCAGCCTTTTCGAAAATGAGTTGCGAGCTTATGGGCTGAGCATGCAGAGTGAATAAAAGCAAGATTATACCTGTAATTTGTTTCATCCTCTGTAAGATTAGTAATAAATATAGTCAAGTAACTAAAATTATTTAAAAGAATAAGGAAACACGTTTAGAGATAAACACTGATTTGTCTTTGGTGGTTAAAACTGAATTGCATATCTTTTTAACATTCATGAAATGACTGTCTGGATGTATCGTGATAAAATGAAATTTTAATAACCAGGCAAATAGAACCGATAAATAATTAAGGTCATGAGAAAGAGTATGTTTATTTTATTGGGAGGATGTTTAATGTTTGCCTCCTGTACCAATCCGGCATCAAAATCCGGAGATGCACAATCTGTAGGCAAGGAAGGATCGCAAGTACGATATGTTGAAAAGGTGTCTTACCAGGATGTGACCCTGACGGACGATTTCTGGCGCCCGAAAATTGAGATTAACCGGGTTTCGGGCATCAGGCATGCCTTGCAACATGCATCCCAATCCATTGGATTCTTTGATATTGCTGCTGGGAAAATGGAAGGTGAGCATACAGGGAACCTGGCCAGTGATTCGGATGTTTATAAGATCATACAGGGAGCTGCCTATGCCTTGCACCATACACATGATCCGGAGCTGGTAGCAACCATCGACTCCCTTATTGACAGGATTGCAGCAGCCCAGCAGCCGGATGGGTACCTTTTTTCATACTGGACGGTACATGACATCTCCCAGCAGTGGAAAGACCTGGAAAGGAAACATGAATTGTACTGTGCCGGGCATATGTTTGAAGCGGCGGCAGCATACTTCGAGGTAACAGGAAAAAGAACATTCCTGGATGTTGCCATTCGTTTTGCAAACCACATTGATTCCATCTTTGGACCGGGGAAGCGCCTGGATATACCCGGACATGAAGAAATTGAACTCGGGCTTTATAAACTGTATGAAGCAACCGGGGACAAAAAATACCTGGATTTATCCATTTTTTTTATTGACGAACGCGGAAATCCTGATAGGATAGCCGACGCCCTGATCCCGCCTGAACATGATCCCAGGGCTAATACACCCTGGCGTTGGCGCCATCCCTCATACAGACAGGATCACCTTCCGGTGACAGAACAATACTATGCGGTTGGTCATGCCGTGCGGGCGGGATATCTGTATGCTTCAATGGCGGATATTACCATGGAAAAGAGAGATACGAAGTACCTGCCAGCCCTGGATTCCATCTGGAACGATATCGTCCGGAAAAAATTATATATTACCGGGGGTATTGGTTCCAGGCAGTTTCATGATGAGGGATTTGGTACGGACTACCTGCTGCCGAATGACCAGGCTTATTGCGAGACCTGCTCCGGCATTGCCCTTACATTCTGGAACAGGAGGATGAGCCTTCTGCATGGGGATGCTAAATTTGCTGATCTTGTGGAGCTTACCATGTATAATTCGGGAATATCAGGTGTTTCCCTGAGCGGGAACAGGTTTTTTTATACCAATCCCCTCGAATCGGACGGAAAGCGTGGGCGCCGTGCATGGTACAATCCCCCCTGTTGCCCC
Source organism: Bacteroides sp. (assembly GCA_011053095.1). Classification (GTDB taxonomy): domain Bacteria; phylum Bacteroidota; class Bacteroidia; order Bacteroidales; family SM23-62; genus SM23-62. Next base: position 744 of record DRHS01000217.1, on the reverse strand, counting down.
TCTAACGTGGTCAGGTTCCTGCCGGAAATCGGTACCACCATTTACGGGAAGACGGATAATGCAATTTATGTTAACCAGTTTATTGGAAGCAGCACAAGCATTTCCCTGGCAGATAATGATATCAGCCTGGTTCTGGAAACTGCTTATCCCTGGAAAGGGGGAATAAATCTGAAGATTGATCCGGCCAATCCCCTTGGTTTCAGATTGTATCTACGGATACCGGGATGGGCACGGGGTGAGTTACTTCCGGGCGGTCTTTACCATTATCAGGAAGATGAAATCCTCCCCACAGAACAGGTAATCCTTAAGGTAAATGGAAAGAGGATCCGGGATATGCATTTGGTAAATGGGTATGCAGTCATTGACCGGAAGTGGAAAAAGGGCGACAGGGTGGAGCTTGAATTGCCCATGGATGTCCGAATGATTACCGGAAATTCCAGGATTGAAGATACTCAGGGGAAGGTAGTTCTGATGCGCGGTCCCCTGGTCTATTGTTTGGAAGAAATTGATAATGAAGAGTATTTTGGTGATGCAGGTGAGGCAGTTCTGCTCTCCGCAGGATTAAAGGCAGAGTACCGCGATGATCTGCTTGGGGGAGTGGTAAACATAACCGGAACAGCTACCTTACCTGCCGATGGACTGGTTAACATAAATTGCATTATCCGTCTTCCCGTAAATGGTGGTACCGATTTCCGGCAGGAACCTGACCACGTTAGAGGGGCAACAGGGGGGATTGTACCATGC
>DRHS01000216.1 GCA_011053095.1 Bacteroides sp. | reverse complement strand
TATCCCAATAACAAGGTCTTCTGTTTCGAACTCTCCAATGGTTCTGGGAAGCTTAAAAAGAGAGAATGCTTCTTCCAGGCTGATGGTCTTGATGCTCTGGTTTTTCAAAAGGCTGGCAAACTTTGGCTTCTCTTCCTCGCTTGCCTCTCCAATTTGTACCATGGGACCAAACCGTCCGATCTTTACACTTATCTGACGTCCCGTCTCAGGATCTTTTCCAAGGATTCTCTCTCCCTTGGGCCGCTGACTGGTTGCTGTGGTTTCAACAACCTGCTTATGAAATTCCGGATAGAACTTGTCGATCATTTTGGTCCATTCCATTTTTCCATCTGCGATCTTGTCGAATTCCTTTTCCATACTGGCCGTGAAATTATAGTCAAGGATATTACTGAAATATTCAACTAGAAAGTCATTTACAAGCGACCCAATATCGGTAGGGAATAATTTTGCCTTTTCCTTTCCAGCAATCTCCTTACGTGTTTCCTGCGAGATCTCCTGACCAACCAGGCTGCATACGCAAAAGCTTCGTTCGTTTCCGCTGCGGTCTTCCTTTACAACATACCCCCTGTTCTGAATTGTTGATATGGTGGGGGCATAGGTTGACGGGCGGCCAATGCCCAGTTCTTCAAGTTTTTTTACCAGGCTGGCCTCTGCATATCGCAAAGGCGCTTTGGTGAATCGCTCCGTAGCTTCCAGCCTGACAAGGTTGAGTTCATCGTTCTCCTTCATCGGTGGCAGCAATCCGGCCGGTCTCTCATCCGTCTCTTCATCACTAGATTCCATGTATACCTTGAGAAAACCATCAAAACGGATAACTTCTCCGCTGGCAACAATCTTCTCCTCAAGTGTTGATATCCCTATCCGGGCAGTGGTCTTTTCAAGCTGGGCCTCACTCATCTGGGAGGCAATGGTGCGTTTCCATATTAGTTCATAAAGCCGCTGTTCCTGACGGCTGCCTGTTGCATCCCGGTTCTGAAGGTAGGTTGGACGAATGGCTTCATGGGCTTCCTGAGCACCCTTTGTCTTGGTACTGAAGTTCCGGGTTTTTGAGTATTCTTCACCAAATTCAGCAATGATAGTTTCCTTTGCTCCTGCTATGGCTGTTTTAGACAAGTTTACAGAGTCGGTTCTCATATAGGTGATCTTCCCGCTTTCATAAAGTCGCTGTGCAACACTCATGGTCTGTGCAACTGAGAAACCCAGCTTGCGGCTTGCCTCCTGCTGAAGTGTGGAGGTGGTAAAAGGCGGTGCAGGTGATTTCTTTGCAGGTTTTTTAACCACATCGAAGACCTTGAAACCGGCTCCTTTACATGCGGTCAGAAACGAAATGGCCTTATCTCTGTCCTTCAGTCGTGAAGGAAGTTCGGCCTGGAAAGTATAACTCCTCCCGGATTCATCCTTAAACTCAAACTGTGCGATAATCCGGTAAAAAGAATCGGAGTTAAACTTCTCGATCTCGTTTTCCCGTTCAACAATAAGCCGGACCGCAACACTCTGCACCCGGCCTGCGGATAAGGCAGGTTTGACTTTTTTCCATAACAGGGGTGAAAGTTCAAATCCTACCAGGCGGTCAAGTATTCTGCGCGCCTGCTGTGCATTCACCAGGTTGGTGTTTATATCACGAGGATTTTCAATAGCTTCCTCGATCGCAGTCTTGGTGATTTCATGAAATACGATCCTTCTGGTTTTCTCCGGATCGAGTTTCAATACTTCCGAAAGATGCCATGCTATGGCTTCCCCTTCCCGGTCCTCATCAGACGCCAGCCATATGGTTGACGCCTCAGCTGCAGATTTCTTCAACTCGGCCACGACCTTCTTCTTGTCATCAGGAACAATGTATACCGGAGTATAATTATTCTCAAGGTCTATTCCATAGTTATCTTTGGAAAGATCCCTGATGTGTCCGAAACTTGACTTTACCGTGAATCCCTTACCAAGGAATTTGCTGATGGTATTTGCTTTCGCCGGTGACTCTACTATTACTAAATTCTCTTCCATCTCAAATACCCATTCATTTTGATTAAAAACACCACAAAGTAAGATAAAACGGGTGCGAACTTCAAAATTTTAATTTAAATTATTAGTATTTTAGCCGCAAATTACAGCCTGAATGTCAAACACCCCGCGGCTTTGGAAGAGGTATCTTATTATTCTTTGGGGAATATTTTCGGTGCCTTTTATCCTGTTGACCCTGATGTTTATACTCCTGGCCCAGGGAAAGCTGGGTTATATTCCCACATTTGAGGAACTTGAAAATCCAAAAAATAACCTGGCCTCTCTAGTTTTCTCGGCAGACTCAGTACTACTGGGACCCTTTGCCCTGGAGAACCGTTCCTATGTTGATTTTGACGAGCTCTCTGCGCATATTGTAAATGCACTCATTTCCACAGAAGACATTCGTTTCAACAGGCATTCCGGTGTGGATGCCCGAGGGACGGCCAGGATGATTATCAAGTCAGTAATTCTGAGACAGGACGCAGGGGGTGGAAGTACCATCACCCAGCAGCTGGCCAAAAATCTTTATCCCCGGGACACAACCTATTACAGCTGGAAGCCCAGGCGATACATAAAGCTTGGCGTCTCCAAGTTTAAGGAGTGGAATACTTCAGTCAAGCTGGAACGTAACTACACTAAAAACGAAATACTGGTGATGTATCTGAATACGGTTCCCTTTGGTCATAACACCTTTGGAATTAAAACCGCCTGCGATGTGTTCTTCGATACTTCACCCGACTCCATAGCAGTGGAACAGGCCGCTGTGCTGATTGGACTCCTGAAAGCCCCTACCCGGTATTCTCCGGTGAGAAATCCTCAAAGGTCCAAATTCCGGAGAGACATTGTGATGAGCCAGATGCTTAAATATGATTTCCTGACAGAGATGGAATTTGACTCCCTCTCAGCCTTGCCTATAGGACTTAATTACAGGGTACAGGATCATAATGTGGGACTCGCAACCTATCTGCGTCAATATCTTGCCAAGGTCATGGCCAAGGATAAACCCAGGCGAAGGGAATATTTTTTGTTCAGCCAGTATGAGAAGGATTCCATACAATGGGAGGAGAACCCACTTTTCGGATGGGCTCATAAAAACCGGAAGCCGGATGGGTCTCCATATAATATATACAGAGATGGACTCAGGATCTATACAACCTTAGACAGCAAGCTTCAGGAGTTTGCGGAGGAGTCTGTAGTTGAACATCTTGCCGAAAACCTGCAGGATGCTTTTTATACTGAGAAGGAGGAAAGTCCAACTGCACCTTTTTCAGAGGATCTGGATGAGGAGCAGGTTAAAAGACTTATCAGACGCTCCATGAGGAATTCGGATCGCTACCGGGGACTACGGAATGCAGGAGTTTCGGTTGATTCCATTGAAAGTTCCTTCAATACACCGGTGAAGATGAGGGTATTTTCCTGGGGAGGAGAGAAAGATACCATCATGTCTCCTCTTGATTCCCTAATCTGGTATAAGTATTTCCTGAGAGCTGCAATGATGGCAATGGAACCCGGTACAGGGCATGTGCGGGCCTATGTCGGGGGACCAAATTTCAAATATTTTAAATACGATCCTATTACAATGGGGGGCAGACAGGCCGGTTCGATCTTTAAACCCTTCCTGTACACACTAGCTATGCAGGAAGGCTATGATCCTTGCTACAAGGTGCCGAATGTTCCCCAGACTTTTGAGGACAGAGACTCAACATGGACCCCGAGAAGCAGCTCCCGGAATCTCGGAAAGATGGTTACACTTAGATGGGGACTGGCAAACTCGGTGAATAATGTATCTGCATGGCTGGTGAAACAGTATCCCCCACAGGTTATCATCGATGATGTAATTAAGAAAATGGGAGTTCGCAGTCGAATAGCTGCAGTAAACTCTATTATCTACGGAACCTCGGATGTCACCCTGTACGAGATGGTAGGAGCCTACAATACCTTTGCCAATAAAGGTGTGTATATTGAACCCATATTCGTAACCCGGATTGAAGACAAAAACGGTAATATCCTATCCAGATTCCAGGCCAAACAGAGTGAGGCATTCTCTGAAAAAACAGCCTATCTGATGGTAGATCTGCTTAAAGGTGTGGTGAATGGCGGAACAGCAACCTACCGAATCCGGAACGTCTTTGGGATTGAAGCTGAAATGGGAGGTAAAACAGGGACAACACAGAACCACTCAGACGGTTGGTACATGGGGATCGCTCCCAATCTTGTTGCGGGTGTATGGGTAGGCGGAGATGACCGGTCTATTCATTTCGATAACATGTCACTTGGTCAGGGAGCCAATATGGCTCTTCCCATCTATGGACGTTTCATGGCCAAAGTCTATGCAGACAGCACCCGCGGGATATACCAGGAAGACAGATTTGAAAAACCACCAAACTTCAATCTTCTGCTTGACTGTGTGGATGATATCAGCGAAGCAACCAAAACATTCGACTACGAGATTTGGGAAGAGGACTTTTAGCGGAACAGCATCTTTAGCATTTTAACTGCCAGTCTGGATTTGGTAAGGTACTCGATACGGTCATAATTTCCGGTGCTTTGAAGTATTCGGCGCACCAGAAATTTTGAAACGACATCCACTTCCTCGGCAAGGATATCATATACTTTTTCAAACCGTTTCATATCTTCCGGGGAGTCAGACAATCCAGGAGGGTCAAGAAAATCTGTCCGTACCATTCCCGGACTTAAGATGCCTACCTGTACACCGGTATTTTTCATCTCTTTTGAGAAGGATTTTGTAAAATAATTTACAGCTCTTTTTGTGGTGCCGTACAGGGTTAATTTATTCATTGTTCTTCCGTCACTTCCAAATCCTTCAACATTGAAAATTTTGCCGTATCCCTGTTCAAGCATATGGTTTACTACAATTTTAGTTCCCATTAACAATCCGGCGATATTGGTATTTATGATTCCATGAATTTCATCTGTCCCGATCTCCCTGAACTCTTTAAAAGTCTGGGGTATTCCGGCATTGTTAATCCAAACGTCAATATGGCCGAAGCTCGCGGTGGACTGCCGGATTAATTTATGATGTGTTTCTTCAATACTGACACTGCCGGCAACTCCGATTACTGAGGGACTGAGTTTTTGAAATTCAGCTACAGCCTGATTGGTTTTTTCCTCACTTCGTCCATTAATCACCACATTATGGCCAAGCATTAAAAATTCCTTTGCAAGACCGGCTCCCAGTCCCCTGGTACTCCCTGTTATTACAATTGTTTTTTTGCTCATGATTCAGGATTGGCGGGCATCAGTTTTTGGGGTATCGATTAAAATTGAATTGACTAATTCTCTGGTATAAGTACTTGAGGGATGTGCGAATATCTGCTCTCCTGTACCTTCCTCCACAAGTTTGCCGTCTTTCATTACCAGGATCCGGTCAGACATGTGTCGGACGACGGAGAGATCATGAGAAATAAACAGGTAGGTCAGTCCAAAACTATTTTTCAGATCATTCAGAAGGTTCAGGATCACGGCCTGAACAGAAACATCCAGAGAAGAAACGGATTCATCAAGGATAATAAGTTCAGGATTGGTAGCCAGGGCCCTGGCCAACCCGATCCTTTGTCTTTGTCCCCCGCTAAACTCATGCGGATACCTTTCAAAGTGCTCCTTTGCAAGTCCGACCTGTTCAAGCAGATCAGATACAGCCTGCTTTCTTTCTTTCCTGCCGGGATGGATACCATGAACCTTCATTACCTCCATTATTGACTGACCTGCTGTGATCCGGGGATTAAGGGATGAGTATGGATCCTGGAAGATGAACTGAACTTTCTGCCTGAACCGGTTTAGTTCCTTTCCTGCAAGGGATGAAACATCCTTGCCCTCGTATAATATGTTGCCTTCACGTGACCGGATCAGACGGATGATGCTTCTCCCAAGAGTAGATTTTCCACAGCCGGATTCTCCTATAAGCCCAAGAGTTTCACCTGGAGCAATGCTAAAACTAAAATCATTAACGGCCCGATGGCTCCTGACCTCTCTGCCAAGAAGGTTCTTTTTAAGGGAATAAGCAACGGAAAGATTTTTCACTTCCAGAAGCGGTGTAAAAACACCCTCTGATTCTGCCAGAACTTTCGGTATCACTGTGCTGGTTTTCCGGGGACCGGATTGAGCCGTCGAAGATACAGACTGATCTTCCGGCCGCCCGATATGATCTTCCATGTCCATAAAATCTTCGAGAGTTGGAAGGTGTCCAGGTCTATTACCCGTTGATTTCGCAGTATGGATGCCCGGCCGGCATGCTATCAGTCCCCTGGTATAAGGATGCTCCGGCTTGCTGAATAATTTTGAAACCTTCCCAGATTCAACGATTTTGCCTTCGTACATGACAAGAGCATTATCACAGACTGTCGATATCACACCAAGGTCATGTGAGATGAAAAGCATGCTCATCTTTCTTTTCTGTTTTATATCCTGAAGGAGCTCAAGGATTTTTTTCTGGACGGTTACATCAAGTGCAGTTGTGGGTTCATCTGCAATCAGTATGCCCGGATTACCTGCAAGGGCCATTGCTATCATAATCCGTTGCCTTTGTCCCCCACTCAACTGATGAGGATACTTCCGGTAAAATCCGATCTCGCCCGGCAAATCTACCTCCTTCATCAGTGAGAGGACTTTATGCTTTAGTTCAGCCTGATTGATATCCGTATGAAGACGTACAGCTTCCCTTATCTGTTCACCGCATCTCATGGATGGATTGAGGCTGGTCATTGGCTCCTGGAAGATCATGGAGATCACATTCCCGCGGTATGCCTGCATTTGTTTCTCACTCAGGGTAGTAAGATTAATTACCGGGACCTCCCGATCGGATGTTTCTGAGACCAAAGAGCGTTTTTCAATAGGATCCAAAAGGATTTCTCCGGCAGAGATCCTGATTCCCGGAGGCAGCAAATGCAGAATGGAAAGAGCTGTGATGGTTTTACCGGATCCGGATTCTCCAACGATCCCCAGTGATTCACCTGGTTTTAGAGTAAATGAGACATCCTCAACAACTTTTCTTTCAAGGTTTCCTTCTCTGAGGCTAATGCAAAGGTTTTTAACAGTAAGCACGTTAGGTATTTATGATCCTTTCGGTCAGTCCCGAATATTACGGACCTTATGTATGGTAACCTTATTCCCTTCTATTTCAGGTATCCAGAATTTGTTCAGTACTCGCTGGGCATATCTGTAATACAGACGGGTTCGTATAGAAGCAGACTGAGTTTCATGTTCATCCTTGAACTCTCCTGTGAATTCGTAGGTGTCGGAATGGATATGATTCTCGTGATAGATGCGAACAATCTCCATGACTGTGGCTATGATCCGGTAAACTTCACCTCTGTTGGTTTCATCGTACTCGTCTTCGAATTCGTCACTCAGGACGCTGAAATTAATGATGTTGCCCAGGTAATTATTCCTTTTTTTCCCGAACCTCACCTGGTACTTTAGTCCACTGCCAGTTATGAAATAGTAGGTGTCTCCACTCTGGATTTCCGGGACCTCGATCTCATAAGGTTCGGAGGTGGGCTTATAGCCTTCTATTAACAGAGTATCTGACAGCTTGAAAGCCATGAGCTTAAATGATAGTGAAATTTAGAAAATTTATTCGAACAACTGTTTAAATACTTCTTCTACCTTGCTGACAAATTTAATACCTATCTTGTATTTAGCGGGATCAAGTCCCTTTTTATTGTATCTGGAAACGAATATTGTCTGGAACCCAAGCTTCTCAGCCTCGGTTATTCTTTGTTCGATACGGCTTACCGGGCGAACCTCTCCAGAGAGTCCTACTTCAGCGGCAAAACACAAAGTTTTATCTACCGGAATCTCCACACTGGATGAAAGTATTGCAGTTGTGACAGCAAGGTCGATTGCGGGATCGTCAACTTTTATTCCCCCGGCAATATTCAGGAATACATCCTTGGCCCCGAGTCGGAATCCGGCCCTTTTCTCCAGAACTGCCAGAAGCATATTCAGCCTGCGTGTATCAAATCCTGTACATGAGCGCTGGGGTGTTCCATAGACTGCAGAGCTAACAAGGCTCTGTACCTCTATCAGTAAAGGACGGTTCCCATTGAGTGTGGCGGCGATGGCTATTCCACTCATGTTCTCATCCCCATGGGAAAGCAATATTTCAGATGGATTACTAATTTCTCTCAGTCCGGTTCCCGTCATTTCGAAAATGCCCAGCTCGGAGGTGGCTCCGAAACGGTTTTTTGAGGCTCTGAGGATTCGGTAAGCATAGTGGCGGTCACCTTCAAACTGAAGAACCACATCGACAATATGTTCCAGGACCTTGGGTCCCGCAAGGTTCCCTTCCTTATTGATATGACCGATCAGGATCACAGGAATCCCGCGGTTTTTAGTATACTGGAGCATTCGGGTTGCACATTCGCGCACCTGAGAGATGGTTCCGGGAGAGGACTCCAGCTGGTCTGAATATAGTGTTTGTATGGAATCAATTATCACCAGGTCAGGAGGATCATGCTCCATATGGGCGAGGATATTCTCAAGCCAGGTTTCGTTCAGTATAAGGCAATGGGGGTGGACTTTTCCAATCCGGTCGGCCCTGATACGGATCTGTTCTGCGCTTTCTTCGCCTGAGAGATAAAGTACTTTCCGGTCTTTGAGCAGGAGTGCTATTTGCAGGGCAAGGGTTGATTTTCCTATCCCGGGCTCTCCTCCTATAAGGACCATTGACCCTGAAACCAGTCCCCCGCCAAGCAATCTGTCAAACTCTTCCATCCCGGTTTTCATCCTGTTCCTGTTGACTGACTGCACTTCTGTTATGGGAAGAAGTATTGAGGCTGAGGCCTGTGTGGGACTTGGACCGCTTTTCGCTTTGGGTTTAAGTTCCTCGGCATAGGTATTCCAATCGCCGCAGGAGGGACAACGCCCTATCCATTTTGCGGATTTTGCACCGCATTGCTGGCAAACGAATTCAGATTTTGATTTAGCTTTTTGCAGAGCCAAGAATTTTTTTGTAGATGTCGCTTGTGGAAAATCCTTCCACATATGGCAAGATAACAACTTCCCCTCCAATTTCCATCATCACCTTGTGTTCCGGAAGTTCTTCTATGTTCTTGTAATCTGCTCCTTTCACCCAAATATCAGGCTTCAGTACTGACATCAGTTCGGATGGTGTATCTTCATCGAACAGGACCAGATAATCTACATATTCGAAGGAGGCCATTGTAAGGGAGCGTGACTGTTCATCAATAGCCGGCCGGTTTTCCCCCTTCAGTTCTCTTACTGAGATATCTGAGTTTAATCCGATCACGAAGACATCACCAAGGTCGGAGGCACCTGAGAGATACTCTATATGTCCCCTGTGAAGAATATCAAAACAACCGTTCGTGAAGACCACCTTTTTGCCATTTTCCCTGTCTTGTTCAAGTATTCGGCCAAGTCTTTCCGGGCTGATGATTTTTGCCTTTATTTTTTCGATTGAACTCATTCAGGGATATTCATTTATTATTCTCAATAATCAACATGTACCGGCAGGGATATATTATTCGTTTTCATCTGGTAATTCTGGCTCTGAATCAGTTTTAGCGATCCTGGACTTCCTTTGAACGGCGAATAGTATCATGAAAGAAATGAGTCCCAGGATAATAAGCATGATCATCTGAGCCCCATGTGTCATAGTGGCGTAAGTTAGTCCCACTTCACGAGGAACTGCATACAGGGTAAGTGCAAGTGTTGCCAGGTAATGATAGGCCCCGATACCTCCCTGGGCTGGAACAATAAATCCGAGAGTCCCGATAACCAGCAGGAAGACTCCATCGACGGGCTTTAACACCGAAGTTTCCGGCAGGCTGAATACAGCAGCATAGGTCATGGCCCAGTATAATACCCAGATCAGGACTGAGTGGAATAGAAATGCCCAGATACGCTTGAGTTTAAAGACCGTTTTAAGTCCATCGAGAATCCCCTTTGCAAAAGACTTTATCTTCTGGATGAAACTGACCCTGGAGAGCTTTTCCCGAAAGGCATAATAAAGTGCAACCAGTGCTGTCGGTAGTCCAATGAGGATCACCAGAAGAATCCAGGTGCCACCGATCGACTGGTCAAGCATGTCAACAAAGGGACCGAAAATATTTTCATTAAGCCAGGTGCCGAAAAAATCGAAACGGAAGATGATAAGGACAAACATAAGGATGGTTACCATTACAAGGTCAATTATCCTCTCAACGATTACGGTTCCGAATAGTTTGTCAACCGGGATATTTTCTGCCTTGGAAAGGGAGGCACAGCGTGTCACCTCACCCAGCCTGGGGAATGCAAAATTTGCCAGGTACCCGGTATTAAGAGCGTAAAAACTATTCATAAAACTGGACTTGTAATTCAGGGGTTCAATGAGTAGCAGCCAGCGGTAGGACCGGCTCAGCAAGGAAAGAAACCCGAATAAAAGGTAGAGCAGGATGAAACCGTACCGGGCATTTAGAAAACTCTCCCATAAATCATCAAAACTCACTCCCCTGAAGGCAAAGTACAACAGTATTCCTGCAATGGACAGGAATAGCAGGAACCGCAGGGTTTTGAAAATCTTCTTTTTCAAGCAGGAATTAATTGACAGGTTTGTTGGTAGCCGTATCCGGGAAAATAATGGTTGGTTCGAAGGATTTCGCTTCTTCAAAATCCATGGAAGCGTAAGATATGATGATTATAATATCACCAACGGCAACTTTTCTTGCTGCAGGTCCGTTCATGCAAATCTCACCCGTACCTCGTTCTCCGGTGATAACATATGTTTCAAGTCTCTCGCCATTGTTAATATTGACGATCTGGACTTTTTCCCCAGCAACTAAATTTGCAGCATTCATCAGGTCTTCATCAATAGTAATGCTACCCACGTAATGGAGATTTGCCTCCGTTACCGTGCACATATGGATCTTTGATTTTACTACCTCAATATTCATCGCGCTGCAAAGTTAAAAAGAAAAATCCATATTATCTATTAGTCTGACATTGCCGATTTTTACAGCAATACAAGCCCTTTTTCCCCCTGCGGAGGACCAATGGGACAGGGGTTTCAGATTCTGGTCATCGATAATTTCAAAATATTCTGTTTTCAGACGGGGATCCTCATGCAGGAATTGTATGGTTTGCTCAATAAGCCGGGGTATCTCAACTTCACCGGCCTTCTCTTTAGCAAGGGTCAGGGCTTTATGTATTCTGGCTGCTGAATTTCTTTCCCCGGCAGATAGCAGTCTGTTTCTGGAACTCATCGCCAGTCCATTCTCCTCCCTGATAATTGGACATCCGATAATCCGGACGGAGGACTTCAGATCCAGAACCATTTTCCGGATAATTACCATTTGCTGGAAGTCTTTTTCCCCAAAATATGCCCTGTCGGGTGTAATAATTTCAAAAAATCTGCTAACCACCTGGGCAACTCCGTTGAAATGCCCGGGACGGTGTTCTCCCTCCATAATACGATCGAGTCCCCCGAAATCAAAAACCCTGGTATCAGGTTTGGGATAGATCTCTTTAGCAGGGGGGGCGAAAACAATATCAACCGGGAATCTGGCAAGTATATCCAGATCATCATCCAGGTTTCGTGGATAGGACTCAAAGTCCTGTTTCTCATTAAATTGTGTAGGGTTTACAAAAATACTGACTGCTGTAATCCCGTTCTGCGAGGTAGATTTTTCAACCAGTGATATATGGCCTTCATGAAGAGAGCCCATGGTAGGGACAAGTCCCATAAATACTCCCTTTCCTTTCAGGTCCTTTATCAGGGAATTCACCTCAGAAATGTTGTGTACGAGTCTCAAGTTTTCATTCGTTGCTGCAAATATATACAGAATAGCCAGAAGACTCCTCTGTTAATAAGCTGTTTATAAGTGCAAGAAGTAAAGAAATTTTAGTAATTTTGCATGGCAATTTTCGAAAAGTTATGAAGCAAGCAAAAATTTTGTTCATATCCCAGGAAATCACTCCTTACCTCCCGGAATCAGAAATGTCTAATATTGGACGATACCTTCCACAGGGTATTCAGGAGAAAGGTCGTGAAATAAGAACCTTTATGCCCAAATACGGGTCTATCAATGAAAGGAGGAACCAGCTGCATGAAGTGATAAGACTCTCCGGAATGAATCTGATCATTGATGATACAGATCATCCTCTTATCATTAAGGTTGCTTCAATACAGTCAGCAAGAATGCAGGTATATTTCATTGACAACGAAGATTATTTTCATCGCAAGCATGTTTTTAAAAATGACAAGGATGAGTTCTTCGAAGACAATGATGAACGGGCTATCTTTTTTGCACGTGGAGTTCTTGAAACCGTTCGAAAGCTTCGATGGTCACCTGATATTGTGCATTGTCACGGATGGATAACATCGCTCATACCACTTTATCTGAAGCGTACATATAGTGACGATCCACTTTATAATAAATCCAAGATCGTCTATTCAGTGTACAATGATGAATTTGACAAGCCGCTGCGTAAGGACTTCAATAAGAAGCTTCTGATGGATGGAATACAGGATAGTGATGTTGAGGCACTGGCTCTGCCCAGTTTTGAGAATCTGACAAGGATTGCACTTGATATGTCAGACGCGGCCATAATTGGTAGCACCGAGATCAATAAATCTGTTCAGAAATATATCAAAACCATCAAGAAGCCCGTTCTTGATTACAAGGATGAAGAAGAGTATATAGATGCCTACTCGGATTTCTATGATGAAATATTAATGAACAAGGTTGATGAGGACTAAGAAACACCCCCCTTTTTATATATCTGTATTATTATTGTTTTTCACCCTGCTTTCAGCTTGTGAGGAAAAGCCTGATTTTATCGGACGAGAACTGTTGCCCAGCGGAGATGATTTTACTGTCTACTTTGATTCTATTGAAGTTACTCATGGTTATACAAAATCAGGGGATTCCATTCGGGCAGGTTTCAGAGAAAAATATTTGATTGGCAATATTTTGGATCAATTTTACGGAGGCTCCAATGCCAGCATGGTCACTACAATTACCAGCTCCTCCAGCAGCGGCTCATTTGGTCCTAATCCCGTGGCTGATTCGGTAATCTTTTTTTTTGAATGGCAGGAGTACATTGGTGAGGGTTCCCTGCCCATGCAGTTTCACCTGCACGAATTCCTGGAATCCATACAATTCGATTCTTCATATTATTCAAACTGGGATATCAGCGGGAAGTACAAGGAGCCCCCGATTGGCTCGGCTGCTTTATCCTATACCGATACGCTTGTGAAGATCAATATAACAGACCAGGAGTTTATCGATAAATTTCTTACAGCTGATGATTCCATACTCAGCAACCGGGTTTATTTTCAGGAGCTTATTAAGGGTTTGTATTATACAACTGATGATGCAGCAGATGAGGGTGGTATATTCGGGGTAAATTTTGATTTGGGAGAAAACCGGCTAATGTTTTACTACCATAATGATACTGCAAATGAGCTTTCCCAGGAATATTCCCTGGCCAACAGTGGAAACGGCAGGATCTCCCTGTTTTCACATGATGTAGCCGGCTATCCCCTTGATGAATATCTTAAAAACGGTTCCGATAATGACTCCATGATTTTTGTGCAGTCTTTGGGAGGTGTAACCTCAGTCATACAATTTCCCGAACTTACACAATGGCTTGATTCCATGCCAGTTGCCATTAATGAAGCCAGGCTTATTATCCCAATAGCGGATACAAATCTCACTAAACAGCAAAGCAAAGACTTCTGCGAGCATCTAGAAATGTATCTTATAAATGAAGACGGAACTTATACGAGGACCTATGACTTTCTGGTTAATCCTGAGAGTGCCGGGGGTCCATTGGAAAGGGAGTCCGGGACATATTCTTTTACCATAAAGGTACAGATGCAAAGCATTCTTGCCGGCGATGTTGAGAACCTGAGTATGATTTTGATTGCAGGTAATTCAGCGGGAACAGTAAAAAGATCCTCTCTATATGGCTGGAACAGCAGAGATGCCAGCAAGCGTATACGACTGGAAATCACTTATACACTTTTATAAATGTGTGGAATTATTGGATACATAGGCAATAAAAATGCATACCCTATTCTGATAAATGGACTGAAGAGGCTTGAATACAGAGGGTACGATTCAGCGGGAATTTCCATCATTAATGAAGACCTCAGAGTATTCAAGAAGCAGGGCAAGGTATCCGATCTTGAAAACTATATTTCCGACAAGGATATTTCAGGAACAATTGGTATCGGACATACACGCTGGGCAACCCACGGTGAGCCAAACGATATAAATGCACATCCTCACACATCTGAGTATGGACACTTTGTTATTATCCACAACGGTATTATCGAGAACTATTCCATACTTAAAAGCAAACTCATCGACAGGGGGTATTCATTTTCAAGTGAGACAGACACTGAGGTTCTGGCAAATCTTATTGAGTATATCTATCTGAAAGGAAAGGTTACGGCTGAAGTAGCTGTAAGGCTTGCCCTCACAAAAGTCGTCGGGGCATATGGACTGGTGATTATCTGTCGGGATGAACCGGACAAACTCATTGCAGCAAGGAAGGGTAGTCCACTGGTAATCGGTATCGGCGAAGACGAATACTTTCTTGCTTCAGATGCCACGCCCATAGTTGAGTACACAAAAAGTGTAATCTATCTCAATAATGATGATGTTGCCATCCTAAAAAAAGATGAACTGATCCTGAAAACGATCAAGAATGAAAACCTTGTTCCCAAGGTTCACAAACTTGACCTGGACATCGGTGCCATTGAGAAAAACGGCTTTACACATTTCATGCTCAAGGAAATATTTGAGCAGCCCCGATCAATTCAGGATACCTTCCGGGGAAGGATCAGTCCCGATTTAAAGGACCTCCGCCTGGGAGGATTGTTTGATATTATGCCGAGGCTGTTGGCGGCAAATCGAATTATTATTATTGGTTGCGGTACATCATGGCATGCCGGACTGGTAGGAGAATACCTCTTTGAAGATCTTGCAAGACTGCCTGTTGAGGTTGAATATGCCAGTGAATTCCGGTACCGGAATCCACTGATAGGCAAAGACGATGTAGTCATTGCCATCAGCCAGAGCGGAGAAACCGCCGATACCCTTGCAGCCATACAGCTGGCCAAGGATGCTGGAGCACTGGTGCTGGGAATATGTAATGTGGTAGGATCCAGTATACCGCGTGAAACGGATGGGGGGGTATACACTCATGCCGGTCCCGAGATAGGTGTTGCTTCAACTAAAGCATTCACGGCCCAGGTTACGGTGCTTGCCATGATGGCAATTTTGATAGGGCAGAAGAAAGGTGTATTGTCGGAAGCTGATTTTGAGGGACTGTTAGACGAACTGAATCAGATTCCTGCCAAGATGGAATACCTGCTGACCTTCAATGATAAATACAAGGAGATTGCAGAACTTTACCAGAAGGCGAATAACTTTCTTTACCTCGGACGAGGTTATTTCTTCCCTGTGGCACTGGAGGGGGCACTCAAATTAAAGGAAATTTCTTACATACATGCTGAAGGCTATCCTGCCGCAGAAATGAAGCATGGCCCCATTGCCCTTATCGATCAGAACATGCCGGTGGTTGTAATCGCAGTCAAGGATAAATCATATGAGAAAATTGTAAGCAATATCCAGGAGGTAAAAGCCCGAAACGGTATTGTAATTGCCATCGTATCAGAGGGCGATGAGATTATCAAGGGAATGGCCGACCATGTACTTGAGATTCCACATGCTGATGAGAAGATTGCTTCTTTGCTGGCTGTTGTTCCCCTTCAGCTTCTTTCCTACCATATTGCTGTATTGCGTGGCTGCGATGTTGACCAGCCCCGTAACCTGGCAAAATCTGTCACGGTCGAGTAAAACCTTCCCTATGCATTCACGAATCTAATGAATAGCACAACTCTGAAAGAAAATCCCAGGTATATTACCCTTCGGGAGGGAATGAATTTTAACAAACAGTAATATCATTGGGTATTTTCCTGTCTGTATAATCAGGTTGCTCTTTACTTAACGATCTTTGTACTGCTGATCGTAATATTTGGAATAGTCGCCCGAAAGGACATTTTCGAGCCATTCCTGGTTTGAAAGGTACCAGTCCACCGTCCTGGCAAGGCCTTCCTCAAAGGTCACAGTAGGTTCCCATCCAAGGTCCTCCTTGATTTTACCGGCATCAATGGCGTAACGCAGGTCGTGTCCGGCGCGGTCTTTCACGAATTCAATGAGTCCCTCAGAAGTTCCCGGAGAACGGTCCAGCTTTTCATCCATGAACTTGCACATCAGCCTGATAAGGTCAATGTTCATCCATTCATTGTTGCCGCCGATATTGTAGGTTTCACCATTGCTGCCTTTGTGAAATACACGGTCGATAGCTTCAGCATGGTCACCAACATAGAGCCAGTCTCTCACGTTTTCCCCTTTCCCGTAAATGGGGACCGCCTTCATTTTCTTGATATTATTGATGGCCAGCGGGATCAGTTTCTCAGGAAACTGGTTTGGACCATAGTTGTTGGAGCAATTTGTAAGTACAACCGGAAGCTTATAGGTATGGTGGTATGCTCTTACCAGGTGGTCTGAGCTTGCCTTGGATGCAGAGTATGGACTGCGGGGATCATAGGCTGTTGTTTCAACAAATAATCCTTCTTCTCCCAGCGAGCCATAAACCTCATCGGTAGAAATATGATAGAATAATTTTCCATCAAAATTGTCTTTCCATATACTTCGGCAGGCATTAAGGAGGTTTACCGTACCTATGATATTGGTATTTATAAATGAAAGCGGATCAAGTATGGACCGGTCTACATGTGATTCGGCTGCAAGATGAATAACAGCATCCGGCTGTTGTTCGGCGAACAATTTATTGATGAAATCCTCCTCAACAATATCTCCCTTGATAAAAGTGTAATTGGGAAGACCTTCAAGGTCTTTCAGGTTCTCAAGGTTGCCGGCATAGGTCAGTCCATCGAGATTTAAAATCCGGTATTCCGGGTACTTTGTCGCAAAAAGCCTAACCACATGCGAACCTATAAATCCTGCACCTCCCGTAATTATTATTGTTTTATCCATTTCGTAAATTTTGTTCCCATTTCCAGGCTGAGCGAAGGGTTTCTTCGAGAGTGGTATTGGCTTTCCACCCAAGAATCCTGTTGGCGAGTGTTGTGTCTGCATACACCTGCTCAACGTCTCCCTCCCTGCGGTCTTCAACCCTGAATTTGATATCCACTCCAGTGGCCTTCACGAATGCATTTATTATTTCGAGAACCGATAGTCCCTTCCCCGTTCCAA
The DNA here is from genome assembly GCA_011053095.1 of Bacteroides sp. Classification (GTDB taxonomy): domain Bacteria; phylum Bacteroidota; class Bacteroidia; order Bacteroidales; family SM23-62; genus SM23-62. Next base: position 19,678 of record DRHS01000216.1, on the reverse strand, counting down.
GATTAAAAACTTCGAGTGCATTTTTGTTTTTACCGGAAATAAGGCGCTTGATTGATGTTACGTGTGCCCGTGACAGGTCAACTACATCGATATAATCCCTGATGGCAGATCCGTCCGGCGTATTGTAGTCGTCTCCAAAAACCCTGAGCTCCGCCCTTATGCCTATTGCAGTCTGTGTAATAAATGGTACAAGGTTAGCGGGAACACCGAGGGGAAGTTCCCCGATATATGCGGATGGATGCGCACCGACGGGATTAAAATACCTAAGCGATATTGCATCAAACGGATCACCTGACAGAATGGAATCTTCAATGATCTCTTCTGCTATCTGCTTGGTGTTTCCATAGGGGGAGCTTGCCTTCTTAATGGGTGACTGCTCTGTTACCGGGAGTTTATCGGGCTGTCCGTAAACAGTACAGGAAGAGGAGAAGACAAAATGCCTCACACCGTGTTCTTTCATGGCATTCAGCAGATTGATAAGCGAAAGCAGATTGTTTTCATAATACATAAGAGGCTTTTCAACCGATTCGTTTACCGCCTTGTGAGCTGCAAAATGGATGACAGCCTTTATTGCGGGATACCGGTCGAAACAATCCATAACTCCCTTCCTGTCAAGGAGGTCAAGCTTCTCAAAAGGGGGCTTTTTACCCGTTATTTTTTCAATTCCCCCGAGAACCTCTATCTGTGAATTTGCAAGGTTGTCAATGATAAGTACTTCATAACCTGCCTCCATCAACTCAACCGCTGTATGTGAGCCGATGTAGCCGGTACCTCCGGTGACAACTATTAAATCTTTCATTACAGGCTCCAGTAAATAAGTTTATTGATTTTCCCTCGATAGATTCCTTTAATGTCCATCAGTAAAGCATCTTCAGCTGCTATGGATGTAAAATAATCTTCAGTCAGATCAAGATATTCATCGTGATTGACAGCAACTACGATAGCATCATATGGAGGAGTGAGTTCTGCGGTGAGTTCAATACCGTATTCTTTCATAACCTCTTCTGAAGATGCATTTGGATCAACAACGTCTACTTTAGTGCCGAAGGACTTAAATTCATTGACCACATCAATGACCTTGGAATTTCGTATATCGCTTACATTCTCCTTGAAGGTCATACCCATCACCAGTACACGGCAGGACTGTATATCCTTATTCAGACTGACCAGTTTTTTCAGTCCCTGGTTAGCTACCCATGAACCCATCCCGTCATTGATATCCCTGCCGGAATTAATGATACGGGCATGATGTCCGAATGTGCGGGATTTAAAAGCAAGATAATAGGGATCAACACCTATGCAATGTCCTCCAACAAGACCCGGAAAGAAATTAAGAAAATTCCATTTGGTGCCTGCCGCCTCCAATACTTCGAAAGTGTTGATATCCATCTTATTAAAGATCATCGACAATTCATTCATGAAGGCGATGTTTATATCACGCTGTGTATTTTCTATGATCTTTGCTGCCTCTGCAACCTTAATTGAGCTTGCACGGTAGACTCCGGCAGTGATGATCAGCTCATACAAGCGGGCAATTAATTCGGCTGATTCCGGATCGCATCCGGATGTTACCTTAGTAATTGTAGTCAGCGTGTGTACCTTGTCACCGGGGTTTATTCTTTCGGGGGAAAATCCTACTTTGAACTGCTCAATGTATTTTAGTCCGGATCGCTGTTCAAGCAAGGGGACACAATCTTCCTCGGTGCATCCCGGGTAGACAGTGGATTCAAATACCACGTAGTCTCCTTCGTCGAGGAACTCACCAACTGTATCACAGGCGCTCAGCAGTGGACCCAGGTCGGGTTGATTGTGTTCATCAATCGGTGTTGGGACGGCCACTATATAAAAACTGGCATCCTTCAGATCCTCTTTCCTGGAGGTAAACTGAATATCGCAACCTTCGAAATCCTCCGGCAGAAGTTCATTACTGGGGTCTTTGCCCTGTTTCATAATTTCCACACGGTCATCCTGGATATCAAAACCAAGGACCTTTACTTTCCGGGCCAGCTCGAGTGCAATCGGCAATCCGACATATCCCAGGCCGATCACGGCCAGCTTCTTTTTTCCTTCCTGTAAATCAGCAATCATAATAAATCCTAGTCAAAATTATTTATTCAAGGGAAGACAATCTTCATCTTTCCCGTTGATTTCTGCATTTCGTATTTCGTATACTACCTCAATGGATCTCTTTGATTCTTCAAGCCCGAAGCCCTTACCATCTAAGATATGCTGGTAGGTCTGTGTGTGCAGATCAGTAAATCCATCGCTGAATTCTATTTCTTCCTGATCAATTATTATTTTACGAAAAGTACGCTGTCTCTTTGTTTTAATTTCTTTCGGAAGATCATCATAGTCAACGCTGAGAAACCAATTTATATTGGCCTTTTCCAATTCAAGACGGCCAGAGGCTTTGTCACATTTAAGCATGATGGTTTCATTTTTCTTAACGTCCCCGAAGATCCATATAAGCATATCAAAAAAGTGAATGCCGATATTTGTGGCAATGCCACCGGATTTCTGGATGTTGCCCTTCCATGAATAATGATACCAGTTGCCCCTGCTGGTGATGTATGTAAGATCGATATCATAGATCTTGTCTGCCGGTCCATTTCGAATTTTCTCCCTGAGTGCAATTATTGAGGGATGCAGGCGCAACTGCAGTACATTAAAAACCTTACGGCCCATCTCGGACTGATAGTCCATGAGTCCCTCAAAATTCCATGGATTCATTACCAGGGGCTTTTCACAGATTGCATGCGCACCGCTTCTGAGCGCAAACCGGATGTGAGAATCATGCAGGTAATTTGGGGAACATATGGCGATGTAATCAACCTTCGTGCCTTTTCTTCGCAGTTTATCAATATGCCGGTCGAATCTCTCAAATTCAACAAAGAAATCTGCTTCTGGAAAGTAGGAGTCAATGATCCCGACACTGTCGTTAATATCCAATGCCGCAACCAGTTTGTTTCCGGTCTCTTTTATTGCTTTCAGATGCCTGACGGCAATATATCCTCCCACACCAATCAGTGCAAAGTTGTAGCTCATATCTTGAAGACGTTTTTGTTTTTCAATTCGTATTTATCCCCGCTTTCAGAACAGCTTGCATGGCCATCATCATCAAAGCTCAGGCGATGCCCGTACTCACTCATCCATCCGGCCTGCTTCCCTGGATTTCCTACAATGAGTGCATAGGGGGGGACATCCCTTGTTACTACTGCTCCTGCCCCGATAAAGCAGAATGCGCCCAGTGTGTTCCCGCAAATTATAGTGGCGTTAGCACCTATTGTGGCCCCTTTCTGCACCAGGGTTTTTATATACTCATCCTTGCGAATTACGGCCGACCTTGGATTGAGGACATTGGTAAAAACCATCGATGGTCCCAGGAATACATCATCTTCACATATAACCCCAGTATATATGGAAACATTGTTCTGAACTTTAACATTATTGCCGAGTATGCAATCGCTGGAGACAAGGACATTTTGTCCAAGATTACAATTCTCGCCCAGGACAGCCCCTGTCATGATATGTGTGAAATGCCAGATACGGCTTCCCTTGCCAATCTGACATCCTTCATCTATCACTGCCGTTTCATGTGCAAAATAGTCCTTTTCGTCCATCGTATTACCGGGTTAGGAATTTTTTAATGTGATGGCAAATATATTCAATCTGATCGGTTTCCAGTTCAGTATGCATGGGAATTGAAAAAACCGATTCAGACATGGATTCGGTTACCGGGAAATCCCCTGTTTTATAATTAAGGTCTTTGTAAGCATTCTGCAAATGCAGGGGCAGGGGATAATAGATCATCACCGGAATATCCTTTGACCGAAGGTAATCTGCCAACTTATCTCTTTTCCCTCCATCCAGAATCATTGTATACTGGTGGAATATATGGGTAGACCAGCTCATCCTGGCGGGGATTTTCAACCGTGGGATCTCCCCCAGCAATTTATCATATTCAGCTGCCGCTGACTGCCTGGCGGAATTGAACTCATTCAAATGTCTCAGCTTAACACTCAAAATTGCTGCCTGCAGTGTATCAAGCCGGGAATTTACGCCCACCTCATCGTAATAATACTTTACCCTGGATCCGTGGTTCACAATGGTTTTTATCCGGTCATGCAGCTTCTGGTCACGGGTCATTATTGCTCCTCCATCACCATAGCAGCCAAGGTTTTTTGAGGGGAAGAAAGAGGCTGTTCCCAGGGTTCCGATCGTACCTGCCTTCTGACGTTTTCCGTCACTGAAAATATAATCTGTTCCCACCGCCTGTGCTGTATCTTCAATGACCCTGAGTCCGTGTTTTCCGGCAATCTCCAGAATGCTTTCCATATTTGCACATTGTCCGAATAAGTGCACCGGGATTATGGCCCTTGTTTTTTCAGTTATGGCTGCCTCCAGCAGTGAGGATTCAAGATTGAAACTGAGAGGATCGATATCGACAAGTACGGGGACAAGTCCCAGCAATTTTATTACCTCAATACTGGCAATAAAGGAGAATGGGGTGGTTATAACTTCATCTCCCCGTTCAAGGTCAAGTGCCATAAGGGCAACCTGCAGGGCATCAGTACCATTGGCACATGGGATAACATATTCAACACCAAGGAATTCAGCCAGCTCATCACGGAATTTTTGTACCGGTGGACCGTTGATGAAAGCAGTTGAATCAATGACATCCTGGATAGCTGCGTCGATGTCTGTCTTAAGACGGTCATACTGACCCTTCAGATCGACCATTCTAATGTTTAGCATAAGTCTCTGAAATTAGGAGGTACGAAGATACTAAATCGCCTTTGACCAAAAAAAAAGTAACTAAAAATTCATATACCCGTAATATCCAAGCCCTTTTTTAACTAAATTTGTTATCCCCTACAGATGTTGGATTTTGGAAAACATATAAAAGAACTTCTACTGCTGAACGATTGTGTCATCCTGCCAGGATTGGGAGGATTTGTGGCAAATTACAGGCCTGCGGAGTTTGACAGGGTTCGCAATACTGCGAGTCCCCCTTCAAAACACATCCTCTTCAACAGGCAACTGGTGCATAACGATGGACTCCTTTTCGCACATGTCTCAAAAGCTGAAGGTTATGGCTATATGGATGTTGAGAATATGGCCCGGAACTATTTAGAAGGAATTCAGAAGGATACCCGTAAGGGGATGAAGTTTAATATCGGGGGACTCGGATATTTTTACGCAGACAGCGAGGGACAAATACAATTTACAGAGGAGGCAGGGAATAATTTCCTTTTGGAATCTTACGGCCTGCCACTGCTGCAGTACAGGGAATTTGAGAAAAAGACAATACCCGAATCATACCGTTCAGTCGGAGCAGAAATCAATCCCGCAGTCAGGCAGGCAAGAATTCGACGCTGGAGTTATGGTGTGGCAGCGGCATGCCTGCTGACGGCCATGATTATTGTTCCGATCGATATTCCCTTAACAGACAAGTTTCAGAAGGAACAGGCCCTGCAAACAGAAGCAGAGACTTCCCAGGCGGCAGTCACGGTCAGCCAGGCAGGTATAGTTCCAGGTCTTTCTGCAACGCCGGCAATTAAATCATTCCTTCCCGATCCTGAATATCATATCGTGGTGGGTAGTTTCAAGGATTTCGGCAATGCAAGACTACTACGCAGCGATCTTGTGGATAAAGGATTTCAGCCCAGAATTCTATGCACTGAGAAGGGATTTTACAGGGTAACAGCCGGAACCTATACCGGGGAGGATGAAGCAATCGCGCGTCTTAAATCTGTTTACGAGCATTACGATGAAGCATGGGTTTTAAGTAATTAAACCCTAAAGCACTACTGATCCCTCGCTGGTATCTTCATCAGGCGTAACAAAGATCAATTTTCCTGAACTGTCCTCAGCAAGCAGAACCATTCCATGAGATTCAATACCCCGAAGTTTTCGTGGGGCAAGGTTGGCAAGAATAGTTACCTGTTTACCAGGGAGCTCTTCCGTCTTGAAATGCTGGGCAATGCCGGATACAACAGTTCTTTTATCAATACCTGTATCCAGTTCAAGCTTTACAAGTTTATCGGTTTTAGGGACTCGTTCAGCGGTAAGGATCTTTGCGATGCGAAGATCCATCTTGCTGAAATCCTCGTAGGTAATCTCATCTTTTACAGGGGGCAACCCTGCTTCCCGGGCTTCATTCATTTTTTTACTGTTTTCAAGTTTATCGAGCTGGATCTGGATCACCTTATCTTCGAGCTTCTCAAACAGGAGTTCTGCACGGGCGATTTCATGTCCCACAGCTAGAAGATCAGTTTTCCCGATGTCTTCCCATGCAACTCCGTCAATATTGAGGAATCCGGCAAGTTTCTTCGAGGTGAAAGGAAGGAAAGGTTCTATCAGGGCAACCAGGCTGGCTGTTATCTGCAGTGATGTATAAAGGATACTTTTTACCCGGTCAGGATCTGTTTTAATGAGTTTCCAGGGTTCCGAATCTGCCAGGTGTTTATTCCCCAGGCGGGCAAGGTTCATTGCTTCCTTCAGGGCTTCGCGGAAACGGAAATGGTCGAGGTTTTCCTCGACCTTCCCGCGGAAAGCGGCAATATTATTCAAAACCTCTGTATCGTAGGTATCGGGAGAGACCGGATAGGGTACCCTGCCTTCGAAAAATTTATGCGTAAGGACTATGGTGCGATTGACGAAATTACCGAGAATGGCGACCAGTTCGTTGTTGTTGCGGGACTGGAAATCCTTCCAGGTGAAATCATTGTCCTTGGCCTCCGGGGCATTGGCGCAGAGTACGTAGCGAAGCACATCCTGCTTCTCCGGAAACTCTTCGAGGTATTCATGCAGCCAGACAGCCCAGTTTCGGGAGGTTGAAATTTTATCGCCCTCAAGGTTGAGGAATTCGTTGGCAGGTACATTTTCGGGCAATATGTAAGAACCCTCTGCCTTAAGCATGGCCGGGAAGATGATGCAGTGAAAAACGATATTGTCCTTGCCGATAAAATGGATCATGCGGGTGTCGTCCTTTTTCCAGTAATCTTCCCAGTTGTCGGTCAGGTCTTTTGTTGCGGAGATGTAACCAATGGGTGCGTCAAACCATACATAGAGGACCTTGCCTTCAACACCTTCAATGGGAACAGGAATGCCCCAGTCGAGGTCACGGGTAACGGCCCGGGCTTCGAGTCCCCCGTCAAGCCATGACTTGCACTGACCATAAACATTGGCTTTCCAGTGCTTGTTGTCTTCGAGTATCCATTGTTTCAGGAAGGGCTCATACTTGTCGAGCGGCAGGTACCAGTGTTTTGTTTTTTTAAGCTCAGGCTTGCTTCCGCTGATGGTTGATTTCGGGTTGATCAGATCGGTTGCCGCCAGGGATGATCCGCATTGCTCGCACTGGTCACCGTAGGCTTTGTCAAAGCTGCATTTGGGACAGGTGCCAGTGATATAGCGGTCGGCAAGAAAAGCTTTTGCTTCCGGATCATAATACTGCTCAGACTCCTTCTCTGTAAATTCACCCCTGTCGTAAAGGGTTTTGAAAAATTCAGAAGCCGTTTTATGATGGGTGGGGTGGCTGGTGCGGTGATAAATATCAAAGGTTATCCCGAATGTATCGAACGACTCCTTGTTCATCTCATGATACTGGTCGACTACTTGCTGGGGGGTAATTCCCTCCTGCCTTGCCTTGATCGTAATGGGTACGCCGTGCTCGTCGGAGCCGCAGACGTAAATAATGTCCTCCCGCTTAAGGCGAAGGTAACGCGAATAAATGTCTGCCGGAATATAAACCCCTGCCAGGTGCCCGATATGAACCGGTCCGTTTGCATAGGGCAGAGCGGCTGTGATTAGATGTCTTTTGTACCTGGTCATGTCTGTGTTATGGTGGGTGCAAAGATAATGGTCATTTACGAAAAATATGCGTATTTTGATACAATGATGCAGCTTCCACCATTTTTACATCCTGGTGACAGGGTTGGGATCACTGCTCCTGCAAGTTGGGTGGATCGGGGAGATATGGATTTTTTTGTTTCTGCCCTTGAAGGGGAAGGATGGAAAGTAAAGACAGGATCTGTATATTCACAGCATAAGCAGTTTGCGGGGGATGATGCGGGAAGACTTGCAGATTTGCAGTCCATGCTCGATAATCCTGATATAAAAGCTGTTTTCTGTGCCCGGGGTGGTTATGGAACAGGCAGACTTCTCGAGGGAATAGATCTGCAGGGATTTGCCAGACATCCAAAATGGATAGCCGGATTCAGTGATATAACCGCCCTGCATTCCTGCATCATAATGAAAATAGGGATCGCTGTTTTGCACAGTGCAATGCCCTATACCCTGAGAGAAGGGAAGGATGCTGCGGGACTTGAAAGTCTGTTGTCTGCGTTGAAAGGGGTGCTTCCTTCGCACCAAGTGCCGCTGGATGGACTAAACCGGCCGGGAAGGGGACAGGGACTATTGCTGGGAGGCAATCTTTCTGTTCTTTACAGTCTTACCGGAACCCCTTACCAGATTCCTACAAGGGGAGCCATCCTCTTCCTTGAGGATGTGGATGAATACCTCTACCATATTGACAGGATGATGCTGAATCTGAGGTTAGCCGGGATGCTTGAGGGACTTGAGGGACTCATAATCGGCGGGATGACCGATATGAATGATAATCAGGTGCCTTTCGGAAAGAATGCCTGTGAAATTATCCGTGAGGCCGCCGAACCCTATGATTACCCGGTATGTTTTGGTTTTCCGGCTGGACATCAGGAACCAAACATGGCCCTGGTCCTGGGACGAGAAGTGCACCTGGAGTCCGGCAAAGGAGGCTTTTGCCTGGATTATGTAACAGGCAGAAAACCGGGGTGATATTCATCGTGCTGTGATCCTGATCGAGGTTGAGCTGATCGGGATTGTGCGATCGAGTTTGCGCTGATCTGGAAATTTAATGATGCGAGAATTCTCCCGTACTGTCATTAAATGGTAAAATCATTAAAACATGGCGGAGCACCTTGAAACCGGGAAAAGAGGAGAACAGCTGGCAGTGAAGTTCCTGGAGGAGAAAGGCTTGAAGATCCTTGAGCAGAACTGGAGAAGCGGACACAGGGAAATTGATATTATTGCAGAGTCGAACGGGGAACTTGTCATTGTTGAGGTCAAGGTAAGGAAGTCAATAGGCAGGGAGCGGCTGGAGGAACATGTAACAAGGAAAAAACAACAGCACCTGGTTAGGGCTGCAGCCTCTTACCTGGCATTCAGAAAACTTGACATTCGGGTCAGATTCGATATCGTACTGGTACTTGGAGAGAGGGACAGATATGAGATGCAACATATTGAGAATGCTTTTTCTGCGTGGGACTAATTACTGAAATATCTCATTTACAATTATGAATGATTTTTATTCAGCTAAAATTTGAATATCATGAGGATGGAGAACCTTCTTGACATACCCTTTTTTCGTTACGTTAATCATTGCTAAACCTACCTGGGTTGTATCCACAATTGCATCAGGTGCTATCCTCCTTGCAAGCTTTAACAGCCATTTCAGGTTCATAATCAGGACCCGATATAATTTACTGCTCGGTTGTATTCCCCGCAATGGAATAATGGCTCCCGGCCTGAACATAAATGCCTGCTTAAATCCTAAATTTAAAAGGTCATTCTCTGTTTTTCCCTTTACCCTGGCCCACATACTTCTGCCCTTTTCACTGGAGTCTGTTCCCACACCTGAAACATAGGTGAAGGTCATGGCGGGATTGAGATTAAATAATTCTTTTGCTAGTGCCAGGGTAAACGTATAGGTTAACCTGGTGTATTGTTCTTCTTTCATTCCTGCCGAGCTTACCCCCATGCAAGCGAAGCAGGCATCGTATCCCTTTATTTGCTCAGCTACCGAAGCAAATTCAGAAAAATCCGTATGGATTAATTCATTTAACTTTTCGTGTTTTATGCCGGTAGTCTTCCTTGAGATGGACAATACTTCAGATATTTCGGGGTGATCAAGGCATTCCAAAAGAACACCTTTACCTACCATCCCTGTTGTCCCCGTTATTATTACTTTCATTGTTTTTCAATTTAAAATGGAATATGCCATCAAAGCATCCCCATGCCTGATGTATAATTTACCCTTGTGAATCACAGGACGAGCCCAGTGCTGGTCGGTCCCCAGTGGCACCTTGAATTTACTGACAACTTCAAATTTGTTGGGATTCGCGTCGACCAATGCTACCTCACCTTCACGTTCGGAATAGCAATAAAACATTCCATCTGCGTAGATAATTGATCCTCCACCCAACTCTTTGTTTTGTACCAGTTTTTCTCCGGAATTCCAGCTAATAACCTGCCAGTCTTTTCCCATTGCAGTTGAGCCATAGATACATGAATCAATCTTTACGATTCCTCCTAAGAATCCCCTGAACTTCTTGTTCCTCCAGGCAACCTCTGCAGTTCTGCCCTCATCTGATAACTGAATTTGTACCAGTCCAGAGGTATTCACCGGGTCTACACTGGATACCACAAGCTTGCCGTCATAGTAAAGGGGTGTATTGGCATGGATTTTATTTCCCTGGGTATGCTCGATACGCCAGAACATATCCCCGGAAGCTGCATCAATTTCCATTATGGACTCTGATGTCATGGCGATGACAAGACGCTGTGTACCAACTTCTATCAGAATCGGCGAGCTGTAAGTAGCTTGCTCGCCATGGCCCTTTGATGCCCAGATTTTCTCTCCCGTGAAACGGTTCAGGGCTACTACATTGTTTTCTTCTCCTCCGGGAACACAAATCAGGTGATCATCATCGATTAATACAGATTCGGCATATCCGAATTGAATAACTGAGTCAACACCAAAATCCTGAATAAAGTTTTTCGACCAGATCTCCTCTCCATTATCCGCATTTAAACAATATACTGCTCCAGCACCACTTTCAATATAAATATGGTCATTTACCACAACCGGTGTGGAGCGTGTTCCGATGAAATTGTCTGAAAAGTCTTTACCATATTCCTTGTTCCACAGCAATTTTCCATCCAAATCGAAAGCAAACAGGATACCTGTGGATTGCAGGGAGTCTGTCACCCCGGTCACATAGACCTTATTGTTGGCAACAGCCACTGTATTGTGACCATAGCCAAGTCCTTCATAGGACCATGACAAAGAGGGACCATCCTCTGGCCATTGTTTTAAAAGCCCTGTTTCAGGGTAGATGCCATCTCTGTTCGGGCCACGCCAGTCAGAAATTTCACTTTTTTGAGAACATGCACTTATCAGTATCAGGCAGATCAGGCTGGGAATGAAGATTCGATTCATGGTCGGATATGGGATTATTAAATTTCGCCAAAAATAATTTAATTTTCTGTATTTGGAAGCTCTCCCGGGTTATTGATTTAAATTTCAGTAAATTCAATGGTCTGATATTACTCCATATGTTTTGCCTTGCTATATACCTTAACCCATGAAAAACATATTGACTACGATCGCAGTTCTCCTGCTTGCCTGTTTCAAATTATTTGCACAGGGACTTGAATACAAAGTATGGCAATTCCATGTGATGAAGCCGGATTATGTAAAAAAGGTGATGAGCCATGCCGGGGATTATGATATCAATACGGTATGCTTTTCACACCGGATGATTGGAGAGACCTCTGATCTATACTCGGATGAAGAATTCTCCCAGAGAGGAGAAGAATTGCGCAAGCTTGCCATTGATGCTAAAGCAAATAATCTGAAAACCTGGATCTGGGTTCATGAGCTGGACAATGTGCCGGAAAAATATCTTAAGGGTAAAGCTGTACAAATGGATAAAAAAGGCTTCTGGACCTGGCTTGAAAAAAGATATATGAAGCTGTTCGAGGATTTCCCGGAATTTGACGGGATCATTCTTACCTTTCATGAAACCCAGTATAAAATCTTTTCCGATGAACAGGTTAACTCGAATCTGTCAAAGCCCGATCGTTTCGGCAAGATGGTCTCCACTATCAATAGAGCCTGTCTGAAATACAATAAGGATTTTGTTGTGCGAACATTTTTATACGAACCCGAACAGCTCGACTGGGTTAAGGAAGGATTGCTAAAGGCTGATGCGGGGAATGTAATCGTTCAGTCCAAATGCGTACCTCACGACTGGCAGCCTTATTATCCGCATAATCCCCTGATCGGAGCCTTCCCAAACAATAAGCAAATAGTTGAATTTGATTGTTCTTCGGAGTTTACTGGCAAAAACAGAATACCCTTTGCCAGCGCACAATATTTTGCCTATCGCTGGAAATACGGACTAAGTTTTCCTCAGGTAAGGGGTTATATTGCCCGTCTTGACCATAATGGATTTGATGGTTTTTTCACACCCAATAATATAAACATCTATACTCTTTTCAGGTTATCCCGTGATCAGGATTTATCATCCGATCAAATATGGAAAGACTGGGCAGAAACTAGGTATGGGGAGCAATCCGCAGAATATGTAATAAGAGCCCTGTACGATTCGGAGCTGATTATTAAGAAAACGCTCTTTCACCTTGAATTCTGGATAACCAACAAATCCTTGCTTCCCAAATATTCCTATGCTGATGGACATATCTCATCAAGAACAATGGCCAAGTGGAATCCGGATAAACCTCGCTACAGGGAAATGGAAGAACTGCTGAATCATCCGGATGTTGAGATTTACGAAAAACTTTTAGCAGAAAAGGATGAAGCCATAGCCATGATCCTCACCTCATTGATTCATTTAGAGCAGGGAAAACCATACCTGAGTCCGGATGATTATTACGATCTGAGGTGGAGGATGGACAATATGCTTCGGGTCGCGATTGTATGGAAGCTGCATACCGAAGCATTTTTTGGGTATAAAATTCTGAAAGAAGGGCATGTTGTACCCGGATTAACAGAACGTGTTGAGCGTGCCATCGATGGACTGGTTCTGCAAGCAGAGGTTGCAAAATCAAATCCTGTTATTGGAGACCTGCCTCCGGGAGGTGCAGGCAATATGGTGAAGGTAGCGGAAGAATTAAGGGATCAAATGGAAGCTCTTTAATTTTGAGAGCTTAATAAATCGAGAGGTAAAGTATGGGTCTCATTCCCCTAATCCCGAATCAAAATCCTGTTCTCAACACCCTCGGCAAGTGGAGAATTTACTTCTCTTAAATAGCCTGTTAACTTCGTACGCAAATCCTCAGCAGTCTCCTCATACTTGAACCTGTCCGGATTTGAGCCCAGAAGATTATTCATTTCATGAGGGTCATTTTTCAAATCAAAAAGTGCCTCTACATTTGTTCCGCTGTTGCGATGGGTAGTCATTAACTTCCAGCTGTCTGTTCGAATCATAATTGAAGGAACATTCGCATTTTTCCATTGCCATTCAGAAACAGCAAAATCATATTTCGGAGTTTCAGTTCCTTCCATGACTCCCCGGAGAGAGTAACCATCAGTGGGAATATTCATTAAGCCCGCGTAATCAAGGACCGTAGGATATATATTGAGTATTGAAACCGGTGTTGAGATGGTTTGTGCAGGTTCTATTTTACCAGGGTAGCGAATCACAAACGGTACACGAACCGATTCCTCATAGAAATTGAATTTTCCCCGCATACCATGTGCTCCCAGCATCTCTCCATGGTCTGAAACAAATATCACAAGTGTGTTTTCCGCCAGCTTTAACTCATCCAGCCTGTCCAGGATCTTGCCTACCCAATCGTCAATTTCAGTGACAAAAGCATAGTAATTGGCGATCATATACTTTACTTTCTCTGCATCATTGTAGGGCGGAATTGGTTTACCCGGATTGTAGGGAGAGTTGTCTCTTGTGTCTGCTATAGAAGCTGGAGTAAGCATTTCCCTTGCCTTATACATTGATGCATAGGGCTCAGATGGTGTAATGGGTACATGCGGACAATGAAACGAGCAGGTTAGAACGAACTGTTCCCCTTTCAATCGCTCAAGGGCTTCAAGGGTTTGTTTTCCCTGTATGGATGTAATGGTATATTCTGCAGGCAAATCAAGCACCCCATGAATATCCCCCTGGCTCAAACGTCTTTCACTCTCCTCTTCAGGGATTTCCCCTGTTGGCATGTATTTGTAGTAACGATCCGTGGGATCGAGCTTATACGGGATGGTACCTCCATAAAATGTGGTTTCGTAAAGTTCCCCCGTTCGCAGCGACCTCTTTTTCATGCTCTCTTTCAAGTACTTTACGTACAAGGGCTCCCAGCGAATAATTGGTTCCGTACCGGTCATCCCCTCAACCGGCGGATTCATATAGACCCTTGCCATATGTTCGGGTGCGTGAAACTTGCCGCAATATTCCGATTTATATCCCCTTTTAACCAGGATCTCGTCGAAGGTTGGATAATAACATTCGCCTGTCCCGGCATCCCTGTTGTCCCTTATGGTTGTGGTCTCCGTTAAGCGTCCTGTTAGTATGGAAGTACGCGCAGGCACACACACCGGGCAGGGAGTCACCGCATTACTGAAGTTCACACCTTCACTGGCAAGCCTGTCCAGATTGGGTGTAATAATTGCTTTATTACCTGAATAACCAACGGCATCCCAGGCTTGCTGGTCCGTCATAATAATCAGGATATTGGGTTTCTCCCCAATCTGTCCGAAAGATGGTGAAGAAGCACAAAAAACAATAATTGCAATTGAGGCGACATACTTTGAAATCGATGTTTTGAAGTAGTTCATAGTATTTGACATTTATTATTCGTGTTTGGAAACAAATTTATAGTGACCTGAACCCACGCTCAATACTGCGTTTCCGTTTTCCATTTTTATAAAGCTTACTCCATGGGAATCCTGAAGTGCTTTGCTGCCTTCCTGTGCACTTTCTGTAATATCAATCTCTGCCTTTGCTGGAATAAGAACAGTGGCCGTTGTATTTTCCGGAATGTCAATTTCGAGGGTATAGGCTTCTTTGTTTTTCCCCCAGCTCACTTCAATGGAACCATAGGGTGAGATATGGTGGCCTGTTGCCCACTGAAGCGAATTCAAAAAGGCTGGATTAATGAGGATATTTTTATACCCCGGCGCCTCAGGGTCGATTTGAATGCCCAGAATACCGCGCTGAAACCAGCCGCCAATGCCATTCAGGCAACCATGAACACGTGAATTTACCGGGTGCCAGTATTCGGGCCAGGTGATCTCACCTCTCGAAATGATCTCCCCAAATCCGGGATAGGTGGTTTGATTCATCAGGGTGTTTAACAACTCATTATTGCCAGTTTCCGTAAGGTACCTGGTTAAATAATAAGTGCCGTGGATTCCGGTATCAAAGTGGCCATCCTGGATGACAAGAATCTCTTCTCTGAGCTTCTGCTCCACTTGCGGAATATCCTTTTCGGGAACAATTCCGGCGACCAGGGGCATCACCAGGTGGGTTTGCCTGGCATCGATATAGGTATAATGGATTGAATCGTAGAAGGTTCGGTTAACGGCCTCGCATACTTCCTGGGCTTTTGTCCTGTAAACCTCAACAATATCTTCCATTTCCAATATATGAGCGATCTCGGAAGCGATTTTCAGTACATATACGTAATAGCAATTATTAAATAAAGAGGCTTCTTTGGAATCACTTACCTCCTGATCGTGTGGATTTGCCCAATCCCCTAGAAAGAGCCACCTGTTTCCATCCATATACTCCCAGTCACCTGCCGAAACCACATCCAGCAATCCTTCTTTATTGACATGTGCGCCCAGGTACCTGAGCCATTTTTGGGCGGCAGCAAATGTGTTTACCAGGATCCGTTTGTTGCCATAATTCAGGTATACCTCCCAGGGCATGGTGAGAACGAAACCGCTCCAGGCAGGGCCACCTCCTCCTCCAAGGGTAGGAGCTGTGTGGTTGATTCGTCCGCTTGCATCCTGGATGTCAACCCAATCCTGCGCCCATTTTGTAAAAAACGGATGGGAGGCATAGGCATCCAGTGCAATATCCAGGCTGCTGTGGCCGTCTCCCCCGTATCCCAGGCGTTCACGATGTGGACAATCCACCGACATGCCTCCGGTGGACAGGCTTTCATAGGTATAACAGGTATTGGCATAGATTTGGTTCAGCAACTCATTGGAACACTGAAATTCACCATATCGTTTTCTGTCATTTGTTACCTGATAACCCCTAACATCATTGAGCTCTGGCTGATAGTCGATCCCATCCAAGGTAATGTATTCAACCTGGTGGTAACTGAACCTGTTTCGAAACTTCCCTTCTCCATCAGCACCTATCACCAGGATGTTTGTCTGGTTAAATTCCACCTCTTTATCCGGATAGGATGAAGCGGAAATGGAGATTCGCTGTCCCGGTATTCCTTTCAGAGTTGCCTCTATCCAGCCTGTGTATATGGAATCCATGGAAAACTGATACTTTCTTTCGCCTGTTTTTCGTATTGATTTTGCAGTCCTTTTCTTCACCATCCGGTTTGGTTCCAGGAAGTCGGAAGATAATTTCAATCCACACTCAACCACATCCACATGGGTCCACTGGCCATCCTCAATATGGGTAAGCGCCCATTCCACATCGTGGTCAGCATCAACAACAAGATCTCCTCCAAAATCACTGTTTTGCCATCTGCCCAGGTGATATGTATTACTCGACGTATACCTCCAGGTTTCATTGGTGGCGATCCATTGCCCTGGTCCTGTCAAGAATTGAGCTTTACACAGAGGTCTAATATCTACATTGAAATTTGCTTTGGGGTTTCCATCGGAAAAGTCTGCCCATCCGGATGCAAGCCAGATGACAATTGTATTCCTGCCTTTTTTAAGGTAGGCAGATAGGTCATAACTTGAATATAGAGCCCTGTTTCTTAGGTCCGAAACCGATGGGGTAAGCACAGCGTCACCTACTTTTCGACCATTGACATATAGTTCGTGAAATCCGACGGAGGCAACATATGCAGGAGCAAAGAGGGGTGTTTTGTCCAGTTCGAAATCGTATCTCAAATAGGGACAATTTGTTGAATCTGATGTGGGAGCGTACACCCATTTGGCCTCCCACTCTTCTTCTTTGAGAATCCCGGTTTCGAAATAAGCACAATCACTGAATTGGCTTGTTGCCCCATGGTTATCTTCAATTTGGACTTTCCAGTAGTACTTCCTTGCGGACTGTAGTGGTTCACCCTCATATTTAACATTTACAGAATTCCCGGATCTTATTTTACCTGAATCCCAGTATGGTTCCAGCCCATCTTCTGGTGTCTTGTCTGAGTCGTAAACCAATATCCTGTAGGTAGACTGTAAAACACTTCGTTTACCTGGTGCATCAATTTCCCAGCTTAAATAGGGGTGTGTATATTCAATGCCCTTCGGACTTAACAAAAACTCACATTGAAGGTTCCGAACAACCAGGCCATTATCCAAATGCTTTTGATCCCTACAACCTTCCAGAAAAAAAAGGCAGGCTACAAATGAAACGAGAATTAACGCCTTTTTAGACATGTTCGCCGATTCTTGTGATATATTTGGCATTTACTGATAATTCTGTTTGCAACAATATACGGTATGTCTGAGATTGGAACAAATATCATTCTTTATTATCTCCTTTTCCTGTGAAACCGATGAAATAGCCATTGTTTTCCAATATATCAGGAAATGGGATTAATTTCTTTGGCCATATAGCTGAGTGATTTCCGGCATGTTCATTTTGCCAGGGATATCTGCCCATTACCAAAGACGCCCTCGAGGGTGCACAACCCGGTGAAGTGACAAAGGCATTGGCAAATAAAATACTATTATCTGCTATCCTGTCAAATGCAGGTGTGTTTACAAATGTGCATCCCGATGCACTTGTATGGGGGTAGGATTGATCATCTGATATTGCAATTAATATATTTGGTCTTTCCTTTTGGTTGGATTGGTTAACACTTTTTTTTGATCGTGTTTCAATTCTACAGCTAAAAACACAGGCAATGATGAATAGAATTAACAGAGCCTTATAATTTTTCATTTTTATTCTCTTTTTGGATTTTCCATTCTAATTAAATTTCTCTGCCAGCATATCACTTTAATAAGTCATTATCTCATGATGATACAGTAATTATAAGTTATCTACTTGTATTTATGTAAATTTGAATTGGTTTCAGGACTTCTGAACAATATTTGATTTATATCTATGAATAGAATTATTTTCTTGTGGATTCTCATACTGGGAACTTGCGGTTTGTCAGCACAGGATGAGGTACATATGTTAGCTGGTTACCATTACACAGGGAAAATTTTATCTGAAACTGAGGATAAGGTTAATATCAGGAGGAATGATAACACAGTTGCTAAGATTGCCAAACCTGAAATATGGAAAATAGTCTACGATGACGGATCTGAAGTAGTACTAAATGAATTAGCCGAGGATTTTGAATTAAGGATAGGGGAGATAATGAGCCAGGAAACCCTGGAAGAGATAATTAAGAACGGGGAGGGCAAGGAGGCAGAAGTGGCCTATTACTTTCTCATCAGAAGGGGATACCAGTACGAATTCCGCGAGAAGAATTTATCCGATTTTTCTGAACGTTACCCCGGCAGCAAATATCGGCGAGAGCTGGCATCCATGACGCGTTTCAAGAAAAAATTCAAAGAAAAGGCGGAAATAGGATTCAGGTACGAAAACCCTTATACACCCGACGTGGTTGACAGGGAAGCGAATCTCAACTTACAATTCATTGACCAAATGGAGGTATCCCGCAGCATTGAGATCCATGTTCTGCTGAAATTTATCAGAACTTATGGCAAAAAAGCTAAGTTGAATAGTGGAAGGGAATGGAAAAATGAATATGAGATCAGCTTTATCCCGGACGATTCATCTAAGCCGGTTGTGTTCGATGATCGATACAAGCTTATGGATGATCAGGGGGACAATCCTCATATGATATTTTTAAATAATGTTGCGCTAGGGGATTTAAACCTGAATGGTCAAATTCAGATTAAGACCTCTATTTTGAAAGACGATGGAGAATACCTCATTGATATCGAAATCCAGGTGGATTACCTTAATTGGTAAGGGACTTTAAAATATGACTTAATAGCCAACTTGTCTACTTCGAATAATTGCATTTTCCCTATTTGTATTGGAAATTGCAGGTAAAATTCAGCAGCCATGAACATCGAAGAAATCAGAGAGTATTGCGTTGCCAAACCAGCCGTCACCGAAGGCTTCCCCTTCAATGATACAGCACTGGTATTTAAAGTAGCAGGAAAGATGTTTGCCCTGCTTGACCTGTCTGAAGACAGCAGGGGAATCAGCCTTAAATGTGATCCGGAACTGGCCATCGAACTAAGGGAGCAGTATTCTGAGGTTACACCTGCGTATCACTTTAACCCAACTTGGTACGAAACATCCAAAAAACAGAAAAATTTCACTTTTTTCGGGTTATTTTGAACGGTTTTATTGGGCTGTAGAGCGTTTGAGTCGATTGTAGTGATGTATGATGCTTGCATAACACGATATTTCTGCTTATCTTGCATCCATGTTCATTAGGCAAGTAAAGAAGCAAAACACAAAAAGCGGAAAAGTATTTTTTCAATACCAGCTGGCCCAGGCCTCCAGGATCGAGGGGAAAGTAAAGCAACAAAGCATCCTCTACCTCGGCAGTGAGCCTATACTGGCTGATACCGAGAACAGGAAGATGGTACTGGATATCCTTCAGTCAAAGATATTCGGTCAGTCCATACTTTTCACAGAAGACTATCCAAAATCTATCCATGAGTTGGCAGAGAGGTATTTTGAGAAGTTCCGGATCAAAT
>DRHS01000215.1 GCA_011053095.1 Bacteroides sp. | reverse complement strand
GTTCCGGGATGGCTCTTTTTCTTTTGAACGTGTGGAGGTGAAATTCCATATTGATGAAAGCGGGTCTCCGACGGGGGTATACTACAAGGAGAACAAAGAATCCAACCAGCTGATTGAGGAATTTATGTTGCTGGCCAATAAACGTGTTGCAGAATTTATTGGGAAACCATCAGGCTTCAAAATGGATGCCAATACTTCATCAGATGCTGCTCCAAAAACAAAATCCAGAACTTTTATATACCGTGTCCACGATAAACCCAAACCCGATCGACTTGAGTCCTTTGCCTATTTCATCAAGCGCCTGGGGTACAGCATTCAGACGAGTGGACAAAAAAGGATCTCCGGATCGATTAACCGTTTGATGGAAGAGGTCCGCGGCAAGAAGGAGCAGAACATGATAGAGACGCTGGCCATCCGGGCTATGGCCAAAGCTGAGTATTCAACAATGAACATCGGGCATTACGGACTCTCCTTCCCCTACTATACCCATTTTACATCACCCATCCGGCGGTATCCGGATATGATGGTTCACCGCCTGCTTGACCATTACCTGAAAGGGGGAGAATCTAAAAGCCATCAGAAATATGAGTCCCGCTGCAAGCACTCCTCTGAAATGGAGCGCAAGGCAATGAATGCTGAATGGGCCTCGATCAAATACAAGCAGGTTGAATTTTTAAGTGATAAAATCGGGGAAGTCTTTATGGGAGTTATATCCGGGATTACAGAATGGGGCATTTATGTGGAGCTGGTTGACAACAAATGTGAGGGAATGGTCTCCATGCGGGACCTGACGGATGATTTCTATGATTACAATGAGGATAACTTCAGTCTGGAAGGCAAAAAAACAGGAAAAAAGTTTCAACTGGGAGACGATTTAAAGGTGGTAGTTGCCAGGGCAAACCTGGCTCGCAGGCAGTTGGACTTTAAGCTTGTTTGAGGCTATTCGGCAGCAGACACTTTTTCTTCCTGGGCATTTTTCTCTGGAAGTATCGGCTCAGCAAAGAATCTTTTCTGCCAGATCAGAATAATGGATACTCCTACGGTAATAGCTGAATCGGCTATGTTAAACACGGGCCTGAAAAAGACAAGGCTGTTGCCTCCCCACCAGGGAAACCACTCAGGCCATGTTCCGCGTATGATAGGAAAATAGAACATATCAACCACTCTTCCTTGCAGTATTGTAGCATAGCCTCCGCCCTCAGGGAAAATGCTCGCCACTCTTCCCCAGCTATCATTAAAAATCATCCCGTAAAATATGGAATCGATAATGTTGCCCGCAGCTCCGGCAAAAATAAGCGCAACTGCAAGTATCAGTCCCACAGTAGATTCAATACGAATAAGATTTCGCATATAAAAACCGATGCCGGTTATGGCAACTATCCTGAAAAGTGTCAGGAATATTTTGCCATTGTTCCCTGGCAGGTCTAATCCAAATGCCATACCGTTGTTTTCTGTAAAATGCAGAATGAACCAGTTTCCAATCACGTGTACCTCTTCTCCGATGGTCATGTTTGTCTTGATCACGATCTTCAGGACCTGGTCAATCAATAACACTCCAAGAATAAGAAATATGGCTTTTTTTGTAATTGACATCTGGTGAAAAAAAGATCGGGTCTCCCCGATCTACAACGTAGTTTATGATTGTTGCTGTTTCGCGTCTATGCTCAGTGTCGCATGGGGAACTGCCCGGAGGCGTTCCGGCCTTATCAGTTTTCCCGTTGCACGGCAAATACCGTATGTTTTGTTTTCTATTCTTACCAGGGCTGCCTGAAGGTGTTGAATAAACTTCTGCTGTCTCTGGGCAAGTTTTCCTGCCTCCTCTTTTGAGAGGGTTGCTGCTCCTTCTTCTAAGACTTTAAATGTAGGGGAGGTGTCCTGGGTATCATTGCTTGCACCTTGAGTAATTGATTCCTTCAAGAGTTCGTAGTCTTTGCTTGCTTTATCGATCTTATCAAGAATAATCAGTTTGAATTCCTGTAACTCCTCTTCCGAATATCTGGTCTTTTTTACCATGACTCATAAAATTTTGGCAAATATAAGAAAAATAAATATATGTAAATATGTTGTTAAAAGCCACTGGCTTTCTCGATTTTGATCCAGGTCTGTACATCCTCGTCAATCTCCACTTTCCGGGCATTTCCGGTATCCATCTCATCTACAAGGTCAATCTGTATAGCCAGTGTTTGTGTGCCGATATAATCTTTGTGTTGAAGAATGGCATCATCTATTGATGAATGGCTCATTATCAATACTTTAATTTTATCGGTTACATCAAATCCGCTTTCTTTTCTATAATTTTGGATCCGGTTGATAAATTCTCTGGCAATCCCTTCTCGAAGTAATTCATCCGTTACGGTAACATCAAGAGCGATTGTGAGGTTACCATCGTTGGCAACAAGCCACCCGGGTATATCTTCAGTTGAGATCTCAACATCTTCTGGCATAAGGTTGATTACTTCTCCAGAGATATTCAGTACCCACTTCCCCTGTTTCTCAAACTGAGCAATGTTTTCCTGGTTCATTTTCCCTATCTCTTCTGAAATGGACTTCATGAGTTTGCCGAAACGGGGACCGAGAGATTTGAAGTTTGGTTTTATCCGCTTGACAAGGATTCCGCTGGTATCAGTAAGGAATTCTATTTCCTTAACATTGATCTCAGTAAGGATAAGGTCTTTAACGGCTTCCACCTTTTTTTGAAATCCATTATCAAGCACAGGTATCATCAACCTGTTCAGGGGTTGTCTCACTTTAATATTAACCTTTCTCCGGAGTCCCAGTACCATGGAAGATATCCTCTGGGCAAGGTTCATTCTTACTTCCAGTCCCCTGTCAATAAATTCGGGATTATGAACAGGAAAATCACAGAGATGAACTGATCCTGTTTTATGTTTTTGGGTAGCTGTGTTGAGATCTGTGAATAGTTTTTCTGAATAGAAGGGTACAAGCGGAGCCATGAGCCTGGATACTGTTTCAAGGCAGGTATAAAGTGTCTGATAGGCAGCCCTCTTATCAAGGTCAAAATCCCCTCCCCAGAAGCGTTTCCGGTTCAGCCGTACATACCAGTTGCTGAGATGCTCCACTACAAATTCCTGGATTGCCCGTCCGGCCCTTGTGGGTTCGTAATCATTCATCTGAAGATCCACTTCCCGTATCAGGGAATTCAGGAGTGATATTATCCAGCGGTCTATTTCCGGCCGCTTACTGATAGGAACTTCATCTTTGGTATATGTGAAGCCGTCGACATTTGCATAGAGGGCAAAAAACGAATATGTATTATACAGTGTGCCGAAAAACTTACGCCTGGCCTCATCCACACCATCGATGTCAAATTTCAGGTTGTCCCAGGGCTGGGAATTGGTCATCATATACCAGCGTAAGGGATCTGCACCATGTTTTTCGATGGTTTCAAAAGGATCTACGGTATTGCCCAGGCGTTTTGACATTTTGTTCCCGCTCTTATCAAGCACAAGTCCGTGTGATATGACGTTTCTAAATGAAACTGTATCTGAAATCATGGTAGCAATGGTATGCAGGGTAAAAAACCAACCCCGGGTCTGATCCACACCTTCAGATATAAAATCAGCCGGGAACAGTTTGTTGAACTCATCCTTCCTTTCAAAAGGATAATGCCACTGGGCATAGGGCATTGCCCCGGAATCAAACCACACATCTATCAGGTCGGCCTCCCTGTACATTGGCTTACCCGAATCGGAGACCAGCAGGATATCGTCAACAAAGGGACGGTGAAGGTCAAATTGCTGGTAATTATCATCCGAATTGTCACCGGGAATGAAATTTGCCAGGGGATTTCCAGGCATAACTTCAGCTTCTACTGCCCTGTCGATTTCAATCTTAAGTTCCTCAACAGATCCTATGCATTTTATTTCATCCTTATCCTCGGTCATCCAGATTGGAAGGGGCGTGCCCCAGAATCTTGTCCGGGAGAGGTTCCAGTCCACCAAATTCTCAAGCCACTTTCCAAATCTCCCTGTACCCGTGGAGGTTGGTTTCCAGTTTATGGTATTGTTCAGTTCCAGCAGTCTCTCCTTTACTTTCGTGGTCCGGATGAACCATGATGAAAGTGGATAATAGAGTACGGGCTTGTCAGTGCGCCAGCAATGGGGGTAATTATGGGTATATTTTGCTATCTGGAAAGCCTTTTTTTGTTGCTTCAGGCTGACAGCAATGCTGACATCTATAGTTTCGCTTCCTTCCGGTATGGATTCATCGTATTCATTTTTGACAAATCTTCCAGTGAAATTACCATAGGTTCCGAGGTTTACATATTCCTTTACAAAACTCTCGTCAAGGTCTTCCACCCGGTACATCCTCCCTTTTCGGTCAACCATGGGCTGGGTATTTCCCTCCTTGTCAACCACTACTAATGCAGGAATATCGTTCTGTTGGGCTATACGATAGTCATCTGCCCCAAAAGTGGGGGCAATATGGACAATTCCTGTTCCTTCTTCGGTTGTCACAAAATCTCCCATTAAAACCCTGAATGCAGGTTTGCGGGGTTTCACCCAGTCGATCAGCTGCTCATATGAGACCTGTTGAAATTCTTTTCCCCTGTGCTCGGCAAGTATTATATATGGTCTCTTTTTATCGCCTGGTTTGTAATCATCCCAGACAAGCTCAGCATTTTCAGCCGGGAAATAGGTATTAAAAAGCGCTTTTGCCAGAACAACTGTAATCGCATCCCCGGTATAGGGATTAAAGGTCTTAACCGATACATAATCTATTTTGGGTCCCATGGCCAGAGCTGTATTCGAAGGCAGGGTCCATGGTGTTGTTGTCCATGCCATAATGAAAACATCGGTATCGGTTTCCCGGAAAAGGAACTCTGAGCCCTCGTCCCTGATCAGCTTAAACAAGGCGACAATAGTCGTATCCTTTACATCCCGGTAGCATCCAGGCTGGTTGAGTTCGTGGCTCGAAAGTCCCGTGCCTGCAGCAGGGGAATAGGGCTGGATGGTATAGCCTTTATACAGCAGATCCAGGTTATACAGCTTCTTCAGCAGGTGCCACAGTGTTTCAATGTATTTATTTTCGTAGGTGATATAGGGATCGGTCATGTCGACCCAGTAGCCCATCTGTTCGGTAAGCTCTTCCCATTCCCGGGTATATTTCATGACCTCCTTGCGGCAGGTTTCATTGTACTGGGCAATGGTTATTTTTTTTCCAATGTCTTCTTTGGTGATCCCAAGCGTTTTCTCCACAGCAAGCTCAATTGGCAATCCATGGGTATCCCATCCGGCCTTGCGGTCAACCCGGAAACCTTTCTGTGTTTTATACCGGCAAAAAACATCTTTAACTGTCCTGGAAATCACATGGTGAATTCCGGGCATTCCGTTGGCAGAGGGGGGACCTTCAAAAAAAATAAAGGCTGGATCATTTTTCCGTATTTCAATGCTTTGTTCAAAGGTACTATTGTCCTTCCAGAATTGTACAATTTCTTTGTTTATTCCGGAAAGATCAAGTCCCTTATATTCAGGAAATTTCGCACTCATTTTACCCTCTTTCTCACCTCATTTTTCAGGAAGCGACAAAGATAAGAATTATTTCGGAAAACATGATGTTTACAGGCCTGTGGAAAGAACGCACCTGTCCTGAAGGATAAATTTGGATTTTGAATGAATCGTAAGGATTGAAATATTATAAATGTTAATTTCGCATTGTACCAATACCTTGAATTATGTTTTCAGGAATTGTTGAAGAAACTGCCACTGTAACCCGTGTTGAAAAGGACAGGGAAAACATACATTTCAGCCTTTCATGTTCATTCCTGGGTGAACTTGACATCGACCAGAGTGTTTCTCACGACGGGGTATGTCTGACGGTTGTCAAGGTCACAGACACAGAATATACGGTAACGGCGATACAGGAAACTCTTTTGAAGACTAACCTTGGGAGCTGGCAACCCGGAACAAAGGTTAATCTGGAGAGGAGTGTTAAAGCCGACGGGAGGCTTGACGGACATATGGTTCAGGGACATGTGGACCTCACTGCAAAATGTACAGAGGTCAGGGAATCAGATGGCAGCTGGTACTATACCTTTCAGTACGAGCCTAAAACAGAAGAGCACCTGACGGTCGAGAAGGGTTCGGTGTCAGTTAACGGTGTGAGCCTTACTGTTGTCAACTCACGGCAGAACACCTTTCAGGTAGCCATCATTCCATACACCTACGAGGTGACAAATTTTCATGAGTTCAAAACCGGCACCACTGTAAACCTGGAATTTGATATCATCGGAAAATACATCGCTAAAATTCTGAAACAACTCGGTAAAATTTAATTTTCGGATGTGAGCTGCCTGATATAGTTCAGTATTAGCATTTTCAGTCCCCTGATCTTATTATGAATCTTTTCCAGGTTAATCAGCTCATCCCCGGCAACAGAGATCCTTATCTCTTTTTCCACATTATCCAAATGCTGAAGAGCCATGAATAAAAAATGAATTTGTTGTCCGGCGCCTTCAGCGCAATTGCTGTGATTCAGGTTTAGCAGGAAATGATTCAGCTCCCTCCTTATCCGAAGGAAACTTGAAAAATCAGTGTTTTCTTCTGCCGAATCACCCAGTCCCGCTACCAGGGAAAAGGTAAGGTCATAATTGCTGTCTGAGTTCATATGATCTGATTTAACACAGGTCTGTTTGTTACTTAATCCAGAAAAAGCCGAAAAATCAGTCCCTTGTCTTTGTTTTTTTTAAATTTAACCTGCTTTTTAAATATTTGTTCATGATTCTTGTTACTGGAGGTACCGGATTGGTGGGAAGTCATCTCTTGCTTGAGCTCACCGGAAAATATGACCGGGTAAGGGCCATTCACAGGCCCATGTCTGATACTCAAGGTGTGCTAAGTATTTTTTCCATCTACCTGGATAACCCGGAAGAAAGATTCGGGAAAATTGAGTGGGTTCACGGTGATATTACTGATATCGATTCCCTGCTTAATATCATGGACGGGATTGATTATGTCTATCATGCGGCAGCCGAGGTTTCTTTCCAGTCAGGTTCAGTATCTGCCCTTCTGTACAATAATGCCGGGGGTACTGCCAACGTTGTAAATGCCTGCCTCGAAAAAAACATCCGCAAGCTGTGCTATGTAAGTTCAACTGCTGCACTCGGTTCTGCTCCCCCGGGCACAGATATAACGGAGGATTTGCAGCGGACAAATTCCAGGTCCCGGTCAATGTATTCAATAAGCAAGTTCCAGTCGGAAATGGAGGTCTGGAGAGGGATTGCTGAGGGACTAAATGCTGTGATCGTAAATCCTTCAATTATTATCGGACCGGGAGACTGGAATCGAAGTTCTTCATATTTGTTTACCGTTGTCTGGAACGGGATGAAGTTCTATACCCTGGGGGTAACCGGTTATGTTGATATCCGGGATGTTATACATTCCATGACCCATCTTATGGAAAGTGATCAGGCCGGGGAACGGTTTATTGTCTCCTCTGAAAACCTGTCTTACCAGGAGGTCCTTGAGATGATCGCGAAAGCACTTGTAAAAAAACCACCCGGCATCCTTGCAACTCCATTCCTGATCTCCATTGCCTGGCGTGCAGACTGGCTCAAAAGTAAGCTGACCGGAAAAGCCAGAAGTATCACAAGAGATGCTGCCGGATCAAGCAGAAGAGTAGCCTGTTTTTCTAATCGAAAAATCACTGAAGCGACCGGCATAGAATTCATTTCTGTAAGCCAGTCTATCAAGAAAACCGCTGATCTTTTCCTTGCAGCACATCAGAAATAATCCATTTGTCTGTATGGGTTTCCCAAAAAAGCGTAGAACTGTTGAACCTGATCACCTCCCTGTATAAAAATCTAATAAATCAGAGTTTATTTTTCTTTCGGATATAAATCCCGGGTAGCAGGGAGAGTATTGTTGCTGCTGCCAGCAATAACAGGATTGCCGGAATTTCTCCTGCCCCTTGAATGAAAAGGACCAATGCAATAATTACCAGGTTTACACCCAGCAAGACACCAGTGGACTGAAGATGGGATAAACCCGCATCTACCAGTCTGTAATGAATATGGTTCCGGTCGGGTGACAAAGGGGATCGACGTTGGAAAATCCTTATAATAATGATGCGCAAAAGATCAAATAGCGGTACGATCAAGACTGCAAGAACAAAGGCCAGGGGTATTTTAACCTGCAGGTTTAAAAAATTAATCTCTTCAATGTTCAGAATACGCACAGCCATCAGTGACATCAAAAATCCAAGAAGCAGGGAGCCGGTGTCTCCCATGTAAATCTTTTTCGTGGGACTGAAAACATTGTACCATGCAAAGCCGGCCAGGCTTCCGGAGAATATAACCGCCATCAGTGTCCATACCTGAAGTTCTGCCAGATAAAAAACGATTCCGAAAACAGCAGAGGCGAGCAGTCCGATCCCCGCTGCCAGTCCATCAATACCATCAATAAGGTTATAGCTGTTTATTACAGCTACAATACCCAGAACTGTTATCAGGATACTGAAGGCTTCATTACCGGGACCAAGTCCCATCAATCCTCCCGGATTCATTATTCTCAGTCGTCCGGGCATGCAAACGACCAGGGCAACCAGAAACTGTCCCAACAGCTTCCACCAGGGGGCGATTATAAGTATATCGTCTTTCAGGCCAATAAAAAACAGCAGTAATGCTCCGGCAATCAGGTAGGGTAATACAGGGAGTTCAGAAAAATCGGCCAGCAGGCTAAGCGGAATCAAAACTCCGGCAAAAATAGCCAGTCCCCCAAGAGTAGGCACCTTTCTCCCCCTGGAACCCTTGTCTCTCTGAACGCCATAAAGTCCCTTGCTAATGGCAACCTTAATAATACTTGGGATAGCAAGCAGGCTTATAGCCAGTGCGGATAAAAATCCTCCCAGAAGTATTCCGTTCTGCATTAGAAGTATAAAGTTCAAATTTGTACTCCGGATATGCAAATTTTATTTGCGGACGATAATCAGGAATAAAGGAATCGCTTGATTTTCTGTGTGGCTGTTTTCTGGAACGGTGAAGTCTGGTGAACGACCGAACTAACCTGGGAAAATTTATTAACCCTGGCGTTAACGTAAGATTTAACCTCTTTCAGGATCTCTTCAGTTTTTTCTTCCATAAAATTGCTGACTTCCTCTTTAAGATGTTGATAAGCCTGTTCCATTTCTTCCATATTGATATGTACCATGGCCACCAGCTTCCCTTTTTTCTCAATGACCAAAGATTCCACTACATGCCTGAAATTATTGATCACAAATTCAATTTCCTCGGGATAGATATTTTCTCCGCTTGATCCTACGATCATGTTTTTAATTCTGCCTTTTATAAACAGGTTATTATTCCTGTCGAAGGTTCCAAGGTCTCCCGTTCTGAACCATTTATCTTCGGTAAGAACTTCTGCTGTTAGTTCGGGTTCCTTATAATATCCCTGCATAACATTTGGTCCCCTGGCCCAGATCTCTCCTTCCCCGGTTTCGGGGTCTGGATCATTGATCCTCAGTTCAACTCCATCGGCCGCAAGACCGGTTGAGCCAAGCAGGGTTTTTCCGGGAACTGCCCCGGCCAGCATAGGTGCTGTTTCCGTAAGTCCATAACCTATGGCATACGGAAAATCTGCCTCAAGAAGGAACTGTTCTACTACGGAATTCAATTTAGCCCCGCCTATGCCAAAGAACGTTAGGTTCCCACCAAATGTTTTCATTAATTTTTTTCCTGCGGCTTTGTGAAATGTTCGACGCATAAAAGGTATGCCCATAAGTGCTCGCATTGTTTTGCTTCCCTCAAGGGCTGGTTTTACCCTCTGGAAATATATCTTTTCGATCACCATTGGCACCGTAAGCATAATCGTAGGCTTTATTTCCGCAAGCGCAGCCATAAGAATGGTCGGTGACGGGGGCTTTTTTATATAATATATACAGGCCCCGCTCATAATGGGTAACATGAATCCGACAGTGTTTTCAAGGGTGTGAGACATGGGAAGAACGGACACAAAACGGTCTTTTTCAGTGATGGGGTGAAGAAGAGCGCAGGCAAGAACATTTGAGCTAATGTTTTTGTGGGTGAGCATAACCCCCTTGGAAGAGCCTGTTGTGCCAGAGGTATATATAATTGCTGCAAGATCTTCCTCATTTACTTTATATTTATTGAGGTCTGTTGTCTTGTTAAAAGCGGAAAAATCTTCTATCGGAATTGTGTGTTCGAGTGTGGGAGCATTCACATCCTTCAGTTTTGGCATCAGTCCCTCTGATACGAAAATTGCTCTTGATTCCGAATGCACCAGTATGTTTTCAAGTTCCTTGGGAAGGAAATCGGGAAGCATTGGTACCACAATGGCCCCCATAAACGTGATGGCAAAATATGCTATTCCCCAGTTGGGCATATTCGTGCTCAGGATTGCCACCTTGTCGCCTGGTTCGATTCCCAGAGATTCCAGGTGTGCAATAACCAAATTAATTTTTTTCTGAACTTCCCGGTAGCTCATTGGATTTTCCCCAACAAAAGAAAGTGCATTTGAATCTCCAAATTGTTCTGCTGTCTTCCTGAACATGGAAGGGAATGTTAAAGAAACCTGATCTGTCATGGTTGTGTCTGATTTTGTCTTAAAAATACGAGATTTTTACAAGCTGAATGATTTTTTCATACCTTCAAGGCTAAGATATGGCAATTTAATGCGATAATTCTTCATTGCAACCAAAAGAATCTTTATTATACTGCGCAATTACCTGATATTCATAAAATACAGCTAAAAGTCGATGCCCGGCTATAAGGACTATCATAAAATACTTGGGCTTAAACGGGATGCAAAACCTGAAGATATCAAGCAGGCTTACCGGGCTATGGCCAAGAAATTTCATCCGGACATTAACAAAGCCCCGGATTCACATGATCGATTTATCGAGATCACTGAAGCATATGAAATCCTGATGAATCGTGATCTGCATGCGTATTATCTCAGTCGTGACAGGACTGACAACCAGGAATTCGCACGTGCCCAATACGAGCGTGCACGTGAAGCGGCTCAGGAAGCAGCCCGTCGATACGCCAGGATGAAATTTGAAAAATTCAAGCAGGAGCAGGAAGCATTCAAAAAAAGCGGCTGGCATGATCTTATATTAACTCTTCGATATTTCATTCGTGTTCTTGTCTTTCCGCTTATTGGCATATTCATTGTGTTGCCCCTGATCAGTGAGGAGGTCTCAGAACACCCGACCGGGTATATTATATTCTGGATAATTGCACTGATGTTGATGTTTTTTGTGATCAACAACTGGAAAAACTATTTCAGGATTGATTCCTTCTACTATCATTTAAGTGATCTTGGCAAACTCCGCGATGGTTTTTTTCATCATTCAGGCCAGGAGTGTTATTACTGCCCGGGACAGAAAGCAATGGCTTTTTCCTATAAGGTTTCTCTCTTTCGGATAAAAAACATCCGTGTTCAAAACTTCGGCGCTATTGACGGGAAGAGGTCCGGCATCAACCGGGACTACAAAATCATCAGGATCCCAAGGAGCCGGAAAGCATTTATCGTTCACTCATTGGCTTCGCTTATTAAAATCTCTGTTCTTTTATTGTGTTTGATTTATGTGCCACAGATCCCGTTTTCAAGGCTCAGTTTACCTATTGGACTGGTTCTTGGCGGTTTGCTCTCAGGTTTTTTTCTTGCCATAAGCGGTACAAAACCAAAATCCTCTTACCTGCTAAGCTACGGAATGCTCATTAAAATTTTGGTGTGGACACTTCTTATCTGGTTCCTGGACAGTTATGCCTTTATTTTTCTCTTTTTCGACCCAATGCTGGAAGCCCTGTTAAGATTCTTGTCCAATGAGCGTCTTTTTATTCCGCTTGTAAAACAGTATCCGCAGCTTGACCACCTATTTCGCAATCAGTATCAGCTTTATATGGAACTGCCGGTACTTAGTGTTATGAATCCCCTGTTAAAATGGCTTCTCTGATGAATCCGTAAATTTATGCACATGAGTTCATTCCGTGACAAGAAAATTAAGGAACTGTTAACCATTGAATTATTCAGGGACAGGTATAAAGATTTCCCGAAGGGGGATTTAATTGCTTCCGAATCCCCGGATTTTATTCTCAGCATTGGACCCAAAAAAAAAATCGGGTTGGAGCTTACACGACTTCACCAGCAAATCACAGGAACAGATCCTTTTTCCCATGAAAATATCTCTGCCTGCCTCCTGCAAAAAGAAGAAAAACTAAGGTTATACCGAAAGAAAAAGCTACAGGAATATTGGCTTATACTATATGTACAGGACCCTGCCCTTAGGCCCAGGTATAATCTTCACAACAAAATGATCGTTTGGAAATTTAATTCTGGCTATAACAGGGTATTCCTTTTCAACAGCATCAGCGGGGAGGTTTTCATCCTTGACACTTCAGGATAAGCCTTGACAATTCGGGATAAACCTTGCCACCAGGGCAAAACTCTTCCATTCATGTCTCTTCAAACTGTAATGTGGTCCAGAAAAACTATGGTAGTAGTCCGGGATAACTCAGGGTGTCTACTGTTCCCGTGGAGGCCTGGCCTGGTTTACTCTTAGTTCCCTGCCCTTAATATCAGATCCGTTTAGTTCATCAATAGCTTTTTGAGCAGCTGCATCATCAGCCATTTCAATGAATCCAAATCCTTTGCTCTGATCAGTATATTTATCCCTGATAATTTTTACGGATGTAACTTCTCCGTATTCTGAAAAAACTTTCTCAAGGTCTTCTTCGGAAAGACCGTAATTGAGATTTCCTGCGTAAATGTTCATTTTAAAAAAATTAGTTCAAGGCGTAAATATATAGATTTAATCTATTAAATATCAAAACATTCGTGCTTTTTAACTGAATAATAAAAACATCACAATATATTTACAGTATAAAATTGTTATATATCAAAGATTCGTACATTTGTTCTTTAATTCAAAACCAGTCAATCACTTATGAACAATTACAAAGGGAGTTTGCAGGATAAGCCGGAGAGAAAAAAACCGGTTTTTTTAATTATACTTTTAATTGGTCTCGTTTGTGCGGTTGGTTATCTTGGTTATACATACTATGAATTAAAGCAGGAATCTGAAGCCGAAAAAGCTGAATTGACAAGGCAGAGAGAGAATCTTGAGACAGAATTAATGGATATATATGTCGAATACGACTCTCTCAAGTCTGAAAACGATACCATGAATGTAAAGCTGGCTGAGGAACAGGACAGGATTGAGCGTCTGCTCAAGGTCAGTGCAAATAATGTGTATAAAATCCGCATGTATGAAAAAGAGCTGCAGACTATTCGAAAAGTTTTGAGGACTTATGTTGTTCAGATCGACTCTCTCAATACAGCTAACCAGGAGCTCCGGGCACAAAATATTGAGGTTCGTCAGCAGCTTCGCAGGGCAGAGAGCGAACAACGTGAGTTAACTCTGGAAAAAGAGGAGCTGTCGACCAAGGTGGAGATAGCCTCTGTTTTGAATGCAAAAAATATTGTTATAACAGCACTCCGGAACGACAAAGGGAGAGAAACAGATCGATACGACAAGACAATAAGGCTGCGTGCCTGTTTTACACTCAGGGAAAACCCCATTTTGGAACCCGGTCCCAGGACAATTTACATGCGAATCGTCCGCCCCGATAATGTAATTCTTACTTCCGGTGTGAATTTCTTTGATTTTGAAGGGGAACAAATCGTTTACACTGAAAGCCGGGAAGTAAGTTATGAAAATACTGATGTGGATATGTGCATTTACTGGCAGAATGATGGACAGCTGGTTCCCGGCAACTTCACCCTTAACTTGTATTCCGAGGGACACATAATTGGATCGACAACTTTTGCACTTAAATAATCATTACTATAATTAATTACTATGAGAATTGGATTTATCATTGGTAGAATTGGCGGAGTTGACGGCGTTGCCCTCGAAACCGAAAAATGGATTGAGGTAATGCAGCGCATGGGTCATGAGATCTTTATTCTTTCCGGTCAGTATGAGGAAAGGCCCATGGACAGCCGCTTTGAAACCCTTGTTCCTGAAATGTCTTTTTTCTCTCCCGAAAGTTTCTGGAGCCAGAAGAAAGCGTTTTTCTACCCCGAAACTAAACCGGATGAACTTATTGACCACATTGATCTCTACAGTAAGGTTATCTATAAAAAGATCCTTGAATGGATTAAAGACAGGAATATAGAATTAATCATCTCGGAAAACGCATCCTGTCTGCCTTCTCACCTTGAAATGGGACTGGCAATTAAAAATGCGGTCAAAAAATCCGGAATCCCAACCATTACCCACGACCATGATTTTGCCTGGGAAAGAGGTGACCGATATCTTTCCCCCCATAAAGCCATAAACGAATATGTAGAGTCACACTTTCCGATGAGGCTTCACAATGTTCATGCTGTGATAAATACCCATGCACACAATACCATGAAGGATCGGTTTGAGAGAGATTCTGTAAATGTTCCCAATGTAATGGATTTTGACATCCCCTACGGTATCCCGAATAATCATAATAAAAACATTCCAAGAGTACTTGGGTATAAGGAAGATGATATCTTGCTTTTTCAGATTACCCGGGTTGTAGGAAGAAAAGGGATAGAAACGGCTATTGATCTTGTACATCAGCTTGGAGATGAAAAAATTAAACTTGTCATTACGGGCAACTATGCAGATGATGAGGGGGGTAAGTATTACAATGAACTGGTTAATCAGATCCATGAGCTAAAACTGGGAGACCGTGTCCGGTTTGCATATCATTGTTTTCATAACAAGGGAGTCGTCGAAAAAAGCGATGGTATCGGTTATGGTCTGACGGATGCATACGCCAGTGCCAGGGCCTGTACATATTTCAGCACCTATGAAGGTTTTGGTAACGCATTTGTTGAGGCGGTTCTTGGTAAGCGACCAATTTTTGTAAATAATTACGAGCCTGTCTACTGGCCAGATATTGGCAGCAAGGGATTCAAAGCTGTAATGCTTGAAAATAACGTTATTACCCCGGAAGCTCTTGAAGAAATGAAACTCGTTATTTACAACGACAAAGTGAACAGGGAGGTTGCTGAGCATAATTTTGAACTCGGGAAGAAACTTTTCTCCTATGTTACCCTGGAGGAAAAGCTCGGAGAGCTCATTGAACGCGCCGTTAAGGCAGCCTGATCAGATAAATAAATCCTTCATTATGTGGTCCGCGATAAACATTCCCTCACGGCTTAGTATTAATTTATCGTCAACAGAGGATATTTTACCGCTTTTAATATAGGGAGCTGATCTATGTATAATATGCTCATAATATTCTTTCCCCCACTCTTTCTCCAGGTACTTCAGATCAAGTCCCCAAACAGTCCTCAGTGAAGTCAAAATATAATCATGATAGCGGTCCTTCTCTTGCAGTGACTCTTCTTCATAAACAGGCAGTCCGTTTAAGGTGCCCTTAATATAACTGGCATTCTTTGAGATATTCCAGCGCCTGTTGCGGCCGTTGTAGGAGTGGGCCGAGGGACCAACACCCAGGTATTTCTCACCCCTCCAATATCCTGAATTGTGTTTCGATATACGGCCCGGCCTGGCAAAATTTGAAATCTCATAATGCTGGTATCCACCCTGGTCCATTTTTTCTGTAAGAATTGTATAATGATCAAAACTCCGGTTTTCGTCTGCCGGTTGTATTCTATTCCTTTTCAGGCGATAGTCCATAACGGTGCCCGGTTCGTAGGTTAAATGATAGGCTGCAAGATGAGCCGGTTTGTACTGAATAGTAATATCCAGATTTTTGGTCCAGTTTTCATTGCTCATTTCCGGGGCCCCATAGATCAGGTCCATGTTGAGATTGTCAAATCCGGCATTGTATGCATTTTCCAGGCATTCCCGGGATTGTTTGGAATCATGCCTTCGTTTCATCAATCTGAGATCCTCATCATGGAAAGACTGGATTCCAATGCTCAGCCTGTTGACTCCTGCCTCCCGCAGGAAAGAAAGATAGTCTGGTGTCAGGTCATCCGGATTAGCCTCCATTGTAATCTCTGCTTCTCCGCTAATGGTATAATTCTTTTTTATAGCACTAAATAATCTGGTGAATTGCCGGGCGCTGAGCACCGAAGGCGTACCTCCTCCCAGGTAGATTGTTTTTAACTCCTCTTCTTCGAGGTAATTTTTTTCTTGCCTGATTTCCATTTCAATGGCCTGGAGCATTGGTTCAAGCTGTCCGAGAGAAATACTGAAGTGGAAGTCGCAGTATGAACAGGCATCCCTGCAGAAGGGAATATGAATGTAAAGGCCGGCCATATTATTCCGATCCTGAAATAAATCCAATCACAGCATTTGAAACAGCTCTGGGTTCGGAAGGGAGTGAATAAATATTCTTTTCGTACTCGTGGTTATAGGGTGAAATATTTTTAGTGTCTCCTTCAACTACCAGGGTGCTGCTACCGCCCGGGTCGAATCCCATGGCGTCGGTAATATTGAATTTCTGCAGGATATCGGCCATGTCCTGGTGGGTTGCGCCGACCGATTCCCGAATCCTTCCGTTTATCGTCAACACAGAAAGGTTTCCACTTGAATCTGTTCCCACGGCAATTTTTGGTCCCCTCATATCTGTGTAGTCCAATCGTGCTGCCTGGGTTATAATTGAGTTACGGCTCTTCCATCCTTCTGTTTTCATGTTGATGCTAATTTTTCCGTTAGACAGTAACATGGGACCGGCCTCAACGGCATGTTCAACGTTTTCCATTCCATACAATATCAGATCCAGTTCCCGGTCAACCATCCCGAACTCCTCCTGAAAAACATCCTTCCGGAATGAAAGAGTAAGTCCGACAGGAATTACAGGAACCTTTTCGGCATCCCTGATAACTTCTTTTATCCTTGTGCCGGCAAGTCTGACAATTACTCTTCCCGTAGCTGAAATTTCCTTTTTATCGGACAAGAGATCGTAGTAGGAATACGGTATGTCGGGGGCGGAGTTATTGTACCCTTCAGCCTGAAATTCAATGTTGGATTTATTCGTCTGAATCCTGAATCCACCTGAGACATTCACTCTTTTTATCTCGATTTTTCCATCCGGATAAATCAACATGGCAGCTTTGTTGAAAAGCGGAGCTGAGAGCAATTTGTGTTCAGATATGATCATCCCAAGCGGGGAGCCAATATATGTTTCCGGCAATCCCAGTTTACCTACCAGTTCGGGATTCAGTATATATCCTCCGTTCCAGGCTATCTTTGCTGAATTTCCGGTTGATTCTTCAAATTTCTTGCAGAACGCTGTAACCCTCATGGGTGATTGCTTTGCAGAGACCGCAACGAATTTCCAGTTTTTCCCGGACCCAATGTTGTTTGCATTTGCAATGGCACCGCTCCATGGGTGTCCGTCCTTATATAAACCGCTAACATATTTATAGTTTACCTGGGATATTTTTTCTTCTTTACCTTCCAGTTCTTTTAGCACCTGGATTACCGGTGAGCCCCCGGTGAAAGCGTCATCCTGTAGTTTTTTCAGGACCTTCTCCTCTCCCATTGTATCACAAAGTTTAAAATACAATTCACTTTTTAAAGCTTCGCTCAGATCCTTAGCGGTTTGTGTTGGTGTTGGGTAAGACAGGGTGGCGCGCAGCCCTGCCGGCACAAATTGTATATAACCGCTTTGCACAGGTATGCCCAGCATATTTGCGGAAACCTGGCTCCTGACTTTTCCAATATGAAAACGGTCTATCGAAACAATGTCTGTCATTACTGTAGCATTTCGGCGGTTGGTGATTATATAACCCCCTTCTTCCTGTATTTTCCGTAGGATCTTCAGTGCCCTGGCTCCCAGTTGTGGAAAATGAATTCCAACGCTCAACTGCTCGGTGGAAACGATCCTGAGAATTCTATGTTTATATAATAATTTCAATTCTGAATTCTTCCCTTTTTCGATATACTCAATGATATCTGTTTTATTAAGCTGTCTTACAATTGAATGTTCCTGGGCAAAAATATAAACCGGTGCGATAATTATTCCGGCATTCTCGAGTTGCTCAGCGGTTAATTCCTCCTCTATTTTCAGCCTCAGGCGGGACCGGACAGACTGCAGTGCAAAAAATTCAAGTTCATATTTCAGAAAGTCACCAGGAAAATATGCAATTGGCAGGTTTTTATGCATTTTTTCGATCAGCTTGTAGCGGTCGTCAATGGCAAGTATCGGGCTTGTTGTTAACTGTGACAGGGCGAGCTTCCAATCTGTGAAAAAATGCGGGCTTTCTTCTAAGTGCAGGCGTATCCGTGGCTTAATTATTTTATTGTACAAAAGGTTTATAACCCCTGTTAATTCCTGTATTGTGCAATCCTGGTAGGGATAATAATTATTGTTGCGGTGCCGGTATGACATAGAGTGGTCATGACGTATTTCAATTTCGCCTTCTCTGTAAGAAAAAATATTGTCGACAGCATTATAAAAGGCGGTGGTTTTTTCTTCCGACAGATTCTTATGGGAAGGATCCCTTGTTATTATCGCCCTTGCAAAACTGAGGGCAATTCCTTTAAACATTTGTTGCTCGATCCTGAAAAAACTTGGATCAATGAGTGATTTAAGCAGCAGCATGAATTTCAGTTTTCCATATCCCGGTAAATAGTTCCGGTGTTCAGTGTTAACTAATGCCTCGAGGTCGCTGTTTCGGAATCCAACCCGCTCCCTGAAGTCAATCAGTGCCTTTCTGGTAATTTCCATTGAGTCACGGTTCGACAAAAGCTGATTGTAAACGCGTTTGTAGATTTCTGTCAGGTTTTCCTCAAGGGATATCAGGCTGTAACGTTTCATAACAGCTCTGCGGTTATGAAGAACTTCATCAACGTATTTATTCGGGAAAAAAATCCGGTCTATTATTTCATGTGTGTGTTTTGGTTTTATGTTTTTTCCATCAAATCCAATCACTCTCAGGCGGTCTTTTTCCTCCAGGTGTTCTCCGATTACCTCCCTGTACACATCCGTGGGTTCATATCTGCGGCAAAAAATCGGGGTTCCGCATGCCGTTGCCTCAATGATGGGCAGTCCCCTTCCCTCTGTTTTACTTGGCAGAAGTATAAGGGATGCGATATTATACAATTCCGGAATACCTGCTGGATGTTTAAAACGCTTCTTAAATGATTCCCTGTCAAGTTCGCTGAAAAGGCAGGCCATATATATCCTCTCCCTGTATTCTTCACGCAGCTGATCCATAAATCTGTCAAAGCTTTCGATTAATTTTTCAAAATAGGCATACTGTCCTGCAGCTATTGGCCCGGTAATGAGTAATGTGAGTTTTAGATTGGGGTTTTTTTCCAGGTGGTCAATAAAAACAGGATCCAGAAAAATTCCTTTTATTAGAAGAAAGCTTACCTCAATCCTTTTCCTGGAAATTATTCTTGTCGGTTGCAGAAATACTATATTCTCAGACGAAAACTTATCAATCGCCTTTGTTTTGGAGCCTATAAGTATAGGTTTGGGGTTTTTCTGGTCAACCAGCTTGTTGCTTATGACATCTTTGACTGAATATCCAACCAGTGTCTTTTTATACCTGCTCAATATTTTTTCAATTTGCAGATAGGCGTTTATTTTATCTCTTTTTGAAATGTTCTGGTAAATATTCGTATCAACAGCCGTGCCTATTTCAAAAATATTTGCCGGGTTATGACCATTTTGTTTAATCAGGTGTTCAGTCTGTCCTTTATTGATATTTACGTTTATCCATGATCTTGATTCCCAGGGATAAAGAATTTCTATAATGGAGAAAAACTCACCTATGTCAGAATTGGTAAAGAAAAAATCTCTCGGTCCCTTCCCGACCCTGTTCAGTTTCAGATCAACGGGCCTGCTGCCTCCTTCCCAGTAAAAATCATGATTGTTATTCACAACCGGGATGCCCAGGTATTCCGATATCAGAACAAGGGAAAGGCAGTAGGCTACATTTCCCGGATTGGAACAAATATTAATTATGTACAAAAGGGAAATCTCGTTGTC
This sequence comes from Bacteroides sp., assembly GCA_011053095.1. Lineage (GTDB taxonomy): Bacteria > Bacteroidota > Bacteroidia > Bacteroidales > SM23-62 > SM23-62. Next base: position 16,548 of record DRHS01000215.1, on the reverse strand, counting down.
TTCGATGTACTGACCAAGTTTCTTACAGATTTTTTTAACCTGCTTCCATAATTTAATGATTAGTGCATTATACTCCTGGCTCCCTCGCTCAAGTTTAGTAAAATAGAAATCTTTGTATAGCTCCCAATCATCGAATCCCCTCAATTCCTTCATTTCAAATCTCTTCGCTCCATTCCCCAGCAGTTCTTCCGCCTCAGGAAAAAACTGTCCTGCTATATAATGGATATTTATATCTGGAAATTTTCTCTGGAATATCTTTGAATATTTTTCCACTTCAATGGTAACCCCGTCAATTGAGTAGTGAAATGTCGCAAAAGCCATGGAACGGTTGTTCAGATATCCCTTAAAATCTTCTAAATTGCCATGAAATTCAGCCGTTGGAATTGGATTATTCTCCTTAAACCTGTCAATATACAATCCAAGGTCAAACCAGGTAAGTATTTTTTCCCGGTTGATCTCCTCCATCATTTGGGAAGCAGACATTCTTTTCATCATCGGCAGGTCATGTGGGCAGAAATTTATTGAATCTAAAAAATCTATTCTTAGTTTTCTGCCCTGATTAGATTAACAATAGGTAATTTAAGAAAATTTTATTTGTCCTGAAATATGAGAACTGTAATGAATAGAGCATTTTCATACTGGAAAACCATTATATGGTCAGCTATTATGCTTATCATCTTCCTTTTGCCCGCAAATAATCTATCAAAAGCCCCTTCTGTTTCAGGACTCTCGGAATTTATACACATGTTTATGTTTGCTGTACTGACATGGTCCATTATCCGGGAACGACAAGTCAGAGCTTCCGTTAAAAGACCAGGAAGTCAGATCTATATATCAGCGGTAATTTTCAGCCTTTTATTCGGGGTGGTGGTTGAGTTACTGCAAAAACTTAGCGGATTTGGACGCACTGCAGAATTAATGGATGTCATGTTTGACCTGGCCGGAAGTCTTTTTGCTGTGGTTTTTATACTACTTTACTTCCGTAAAGTTCGGCACAGATTTTTTAAATCATAATCTTTGTTTTGCCGTTTTTTATCTCTTCTGCGAAATCTGAAATTTTTTCTTTCTGGAATAAGTTATACAGGTTTTCTCTGATTTCACCATATTTTTTGTGTGCAGAACATGGTTCTTTATCGTTGCAATCCTCCAGCCTTATCATACATTTCTTGAAAAGATCTTGTCCGTCAATAATATCAACGATCTCAATAAGTGCAATGTCGTCTGCCTTTTTCCCCAGTCCAAATCCACCATGAGGACCTTTTGTTGAAGATAATAATTTGTGTTTTGCAAGTGTCTGGAGTATTTTTCCAAGAAAAGGAGTTGGTATACTCAGCTCTTTCGATATCTGCTTTATTCCGATCTTTTTATCTTCTCCTGCATGCAGTGCAAGATAAATTACGGCGCGTATAGCATACTTGGAGGTGTTGGAAAGCATTTTCAGGTATTTGTTGATTTATTTTCAAATTTATACAAAATATTGATTTAATACCTACAAGTATTAAACTACCTTTCTCTTTTAATTGTGATTAAATCCACAAACTATTGATTTTCTTGTTAAATCACTGTTAATATTCTCTTGTATTTTTTTATAAGATTCCTTGTATAATGTATTTTTACATCTCTTTGCACATTTATCGGAATTTTCAAAATTTAATTACAAGTATTTTCGAAAAACAGGTAAACACGTATTTAACAAAGCTTTTAATAATCGATTATTAAAAGCTTACTGCAAATATTTAATTAACAACTGTTAATTTTGCTATAATACTTTAAATGAAAATTACTTAGAACGCTAATAAAATGTTCATATCCTGTAAATTAAAATTTAATATTGTAACGATACATGTATTGAGACAGATAATAACAATATTAACAGCCTATTACTATTACTATAATATTTATAAATAAATTATATAATAATATATGAATGTTAACTGGGAAGAAATTAATAAGAAGGGATTTGTTGATCTTGAGATTGATCCTGAAATAGATATATTGTCTGAAATCAACAGATTGAGAAAGGAGAAAAACGCGGTTATACTGGCACACTATTATCAGGAGGCTGAAGTACAGGATATTGCTGATTTTGTTGGAGACAGCCTTGCACTATCTCAACAGGCGGAAAAAACAGATGCAGACATTATAATATTTGCTGGAGTACATTTTATGGCAGAAACAGCAAAGATCCTTTCCCCTGAGAAGAAAGTAATTTTACCTGATTTAAATGCCGGATGTTCGCTGGCTGATTCCTGTCCCCCGAAGGAATTTAAAAAATTCATTGAAAAATATCCGGATCACACTGTGATTTCGTATGTAAATACGAGTGCGGAAATAAAGTCAATGACAGATATTGTTTGCACTTCTTCAAATGCAATGCAAATTGTGCAGAGCCTTCCAAAGGATGAAAAGATCATTTTTGCCCCTGATCGTAACCTGGGAAATTACATAAAGAGTATAACGGGAAAAGACATGGTGATCTGGCAGGGAGCATGCCATGTGCACGAGGAGTTTTCACTCGAAAGGATACTTGAAATTAAAAAGAATGAACCTGAAGCGAAGATCATTGCTCACCCGGAATGTGAAAAACCAATACTTATTGTATCTGAACATATTGGGTCTACTCAATCACTACTGAATTTCACAAGGACAGATAATGCAGAAAAATATATCGTTGCTACCGAATCCGGTATTATTCACCAGATGCAAAAGTCGAGTCCCTCGAAAACCTTCATTCCGGCACCTCCAAAAGATTCAACATGCGCCTGCAACGATTGTAATTTTATGAAACTGATAACAATAAAGAAGATTTATAATTGTTTGAAATATGAATTACCCGAAGTGAACGTTGATAAAGGAATCCGGGAAAAAGCAGTACATTCAATAAAAAGAATGCTGGCTATTTCTGAGGAGTTGGGTATTTAAAATGCAATGAAAACATCAATGGCTTATACAGCACTGAAAAGTTTTTTTATACCGGTCATATTATTCTGCCTTTCCATTACATTGTCTGCTCAGGGAGATATTCCAAGGAACGGAAATGTTCAATTCTTTTACCCAAGCGGACAGCTGTCAAGTGAAGGAACAATGGTTGATGGACAACCGGATGGGTACTGGATCACCTATTATGCCACCGGGATCATGAAGTCTGAGGGTAAAAGGATAAATTTCCTACTCGACAGTATCTGGACTTTCTACGATAATAAAGGAGATACCCTGCAGAAAATAAGCTATATGTTTGGAAAAAAGAACGGATACCATGTTGTATATGGTTATGAGGGACTTAAACAGGGAAGAGATTTTGGGGTGGTTGTTTCAAGGGGGCTGTATGTAAATGACAAAAGGGAAGGAATATCCTACTATTACTTCGAAGATGGCAAATTGAGAAGCGAAGTAAGTTATGTGAACGGAAAAAGACAGGGTCTCAGCAAGGAGTACAATAATGAGGGAACAATACAGTCTTTGAAATATTATCATAATGGCTATCTCACTGATAAGGAGGAAATTAACAGAATTGATAAGAACGGAATCAAACAGGGGATTTGGAAAGATTTTTATCCGGATGGTAAGCTCAAAACAGAAAGGTCGTACAGGGATGATATGCTTGACGGACTTTATAAGGAATTCAACACCAAGGGCAACCTTGTCCTGGTACTGAAGTATGAAGGGGGACAGGTAGTGGCTGAAAATATATCGGAAGAGGAAAGCATTGATATCAGAGACGAATACGATGAACGGAACCGCCTGGTAAGAAGCGGTCCCTACCGACAAAATATTCCGATCGGGATTCACAGAGTGTACGATCCTGAAGGAAATATTATAGAATCAACAACTTACGATAATAATGGAAATAAGATCGCCGAAGGAATAGTTAATGAAGAAGGGAAAAAGCAGGGTAGCTGGACAGACCTTTATCCGGAAGGAGAAAAGAAAAGCGAGGGACAATATATTGACAATTACAGGGTAGGAAGGTGGAAATTCTACCGAAAAAACAGACAGATTGAACAAACAGGAGAATACAGGCAGGGAAGACCGAACGGATTGTGGTTATGGTATTATGAGGGCGGAGAGCCACTGCGAGAAGAGTCGTTCTACAATGGCAGGGAGGACGGCACCCTGGTAGAATACTCCAGGACGGGAAAAATAATTACCCAGGGCGATTTTATTGACGGTGAAAAAGAGGGTAAGTGGTACTACCGGGTAGGAGACCACATTGAAGTAGGAGGCTATATTATCGGACTCAGAGACGGACGGTGGAAACATTTTTACAGCGATAGCACTCTTAAGTTCGAGGGCTATTATATCCAGGGCAATCCGGATGGAAAACACAAGCTTTTTTACCAGAGTGGAAACCTGAAGGAAGAGCGTTATTATGTAGTTGGATTCAGGGAGAGAAGCTGGAAGAAATACGATGAGGTAGGAAACCTCAGCATGACAATTTCCTATAAGAATGATGTTGAAGCCAGGGTAAACGGAGTAAAAGTTGTCCTGCCGGAGGGATCCAGGAAACTTATCGAATAGAAAGACTGCATTTGATGGAAGAGAACTATGAGGTACATAATGAGGGACTGACGGACCAGGACCGTGAATTCGAAAAGAGGTTGAGGCCAATCAGTTTTAATGACTTCAAGGGACAAAAGAAAACCATAGAAAACCTCAAAGTTTTTGTAGAGGCTGCCAGACAGCGGAACGAGGCCCTCGATCATGTACTGCTCCATGGTCCTCCCGGACTCGGAAAAACTACCCTTGCCTATATCATAGCCGCCGAGATGGACGTGAACCTGAAAGTAACCTCCGGTCCCGTGCTCGATAAACCGGGTGACCTTGCCGGGATACTGACCGGACTTGAAGAATCCGATGTTTTGTTTATTGATGAAATACACCGGCTTTCACCCATTGTTGAGGAGTATCTGTATTCTGCTATGGAGGATTATCGTATAGATCTGATGATAGATAAGGGACCCAGTGCCAGATCAATACAGCTCACACTTAATCCGTTTACACTTATCGGTGCCACCACCCGCTCCGGATTGCTCACTTCTCCACTGAGAGCACGATTCGGAATTAAATTTCTGCTTGAATATTATGATGCAGAGATACTGAAAAAAATTATTATCCGGTCTGCTGACATTCTTGATGTGGAAATAAACGATAAAGCAGCAACAGAGCTGTCTTCAAGAAGCAGGGGAACACCGAGGATTGCGAATTCACTGTTGAGAAGGGTGAGAGATTTTGCACAGGTTAAGGGTAGCGGGAAAATAGATCTGGATATTACACAATATTCTCTGGAGGCCATGAACATAGACAAACACGGCCTTGATGAAATGGATAACAAGATACTGTCAACCATCATCGAAAAATTCAATGGAGGCCCTGTAGGAATTTCTACAATTGCAACCGCTGTCGGAGAAGAAGGGGGCACCATCGAGGAAGTGTACGAACCCTTCCTGATAAAGGAAGGATATATAAAAAGGACACCAAGAGGCCGACAGGTCACAAAAAAGGCATTCAATCACCTGGGAAAACCCCTTTTTGGGGATATGGAAATACAATTTTAAGTTTGGATTCTATTCGTAAAGATTGCCTATTCTGATGAGGCCGGGTTCATCAAGGATTTTGATTTTTCTTCCATTTAGTTCGATAAGCTGATCCTGCTTGAATTCTGAAAGAAGACGAATTACCGACTCGGTAGCAGTACCAACAATGTTGGCAAGCTCTTCCCTTGTTAAAGAGATTTGTAAAACCTTATTGTCGTCAAGACCGAAGTCCTTTTTAAGGTGTATAAGTATCTCGGCCAGACGTTCTCTGACGGTTTTCTGTGCTATATCCGTGATGTAGGCATTTGCTTCTCCAAGTTCCTTGCAGGTAATCTGCATTAAATCCATGGAAAAATTACCGTTGTTCTTGACAAGATGAACCAGGGTTTCGGAGGGTATATAGCAGGTATATGCATCGTCTAACACTTCAGCAGTTGTGCATGCTAGCTCACTACTTAAAACAGAACGAAATCCAATGATGTCGCCGGCCTGAGCAAAACGGATAATCTGCTCCTTTCCGTCTATCCCCGTTTTAAACACCTTGACAATACCCTTTTGAATGCAATAACAGCCATTTATCCTGCTGCTTTCCCGGTAAATAACAGATCCTCTTTTGAATTGTTCGACCGTTTTCTCGAAGGTGACAAGATCAAGCTCTTCTTTGCTCAGGTGCTTGAATATGGAGTCTGACCTGGCCAGGCAACCATCATCACAAGATAATGTTTGGAGGTTTTTCATACACCACTAATAATCTGGCACAGCAATATACAATTTATCCCTAACTTTGTGAATTAAATAAAGTGATTATGAAGAAGGAAAAGATCAATGTAAAATGGACAGACGGCATGTCGTTTGAGGCCAATATTGACGGGTATAAAGTGCAGATTGATTCTGATCCGGAGTTCGGCGGACAGGGCAAGGGCCCTAAACCCAAACCCCTGATGATGGTTGCCCTGGCCGGATGTACTGGGATGGACCTGATATCTCTGATGAATAAAATGAGGGTGGAATATGAAAGCCTGAATATAGTTGTAGAAGGAGACCTTACAGAGGATCACCCAAAGCATTTCAAAAAAATGAAGGTGATCTATGAAATAAGTGGCAGCAATGTTGACCTGAAAAAAGTCGAAAAAATAGTAAGCATGAGCAAAGAAAAATACTGCGGTGTGAGCTATTCGTATAAACAAGCAATGGAGATTGAATACGAGATTAAAATTATAGATTAGGATTGGAAAGACAGGTAGTTCCCGGAATACGTTTTACCAGGCAGAGATGAACTGATCCAGAAACCGCTTATCGTTCTCGAAATAGAGACGCAGATCGTTGACCTGGTATTTTAGCATGGCAATACGCTCTATTCCCATCCCAAAAGCATAACCGGTATATTTTTCGGAATCGATGTTGCAGTTGTCAAGAACATTGGGATCAACCATACCACATCCCATTATCTCCACCCAACCGGAATACTTACACACATTACAACCACTACCTCCACAAATACTGCATGAGATATCCATTTCTGCTGAGGGTTCAGTGAAGGGGAAGAAGGAGGGCCGCAAACGGATCTGTGTCTCCTGTCCGAACATCTCACGGGCAAAATACAGCAACACCTGACGCATATCAGCAAAGGAAACTCCTTCATCAATATACAATCCTTCGACCTGGTGGAAAATGCAATGAGCCCTTGCAGAAATAGCTTCATTTCTAAAAACCCGACCCGGAGAAATAGTACGGATAGGTGGTTGCTGTTTTTCCATTACCCGTACCTGTACAGATGAAGTGTGAGTGCGCAGTAGAATATCAGGATTTCTTCGAATAAAAAATGTGTCCTGCATGTCCCTTGCCGGGTGGTCTTGTGGAAAGTTAAGAGCAGAAAACACATGCCAGTCGTCTTCGATTTCTGGTCCCTCAGAAATTACAAAACCCAGCCGGGTGAAAATATCAATTATCTCACGCCTGATAATTGAAACCGGATGCCTGGTTCCCAGGGGAAGCTGAATACCCGGTCGTGTCAGGTCGGGCTTGTCTTTTTCTTTACCTGTACTTTCTCCGGAAGCACGAATCTCTTCCAGTTTTTGTGTAGCAAGTTGTTTTAACTCATTAAGCTTTTTACCATACTGTTTTTTCTGTTCAGATGGAAGTGCCTTAAAAGAATCGAAAAGCTCTGAGATAATTCCTTTTTTACTGAGGTACCGGAGCCTGAACGACTCAGCGTCTTTTTGGGTGGAGGACAGACCTGATAGTATTTCCTCTTTTATTTTTTTGATCTTTTCAAGCATTGAGCAAAAGTAAAGAAATTACTTCAAAATAAGGACCCTGATAATTTTAACATCCTGCAGCGGACGGTTCCTGTTATCAGTTGGAACAGTGGCTATTTTGTCAAGTACATCAAATCCCTCAACAAGCTCTCCGAAGACCGTATAGGAATAATCCAGGTGAGGGGCACCTCCGAGGTTTTTATAGATCATCCTTTGCTGCGGCGTAAATGTGATGTGATTTCCGGCTGACTCCATGGCATCCATTTCTGCATCTGTAATCGTTTTACCCTGAACAATATAAAACTGGGATCCGCTTGATTCCTTTGCAGGATTAATATCATCACCATTTCTTGCTGCGGCAAGCACACCCTTACGGTGGTAGAGATCCGGATGAAACTCAGCCGGTACCCGGTATCCTGGTCCCCCATGCCCAAGGGCGGTCCCCTGAGCAGCATTCCTTGAACCAGGATCACCGGTCTGTATCATAAATCCGGGTATTACACGGTGAAAAAGCATACCGTCGAAAAATCCCTCATTCACCAGTTTGACAAAATTTTCCGCATGCATGGAAGCTTCCTCATAAAGCACACATTTCATATTTCCCTTACTGGTTTCGATGAGTACCGTAAAGGATGTTGTCTGGGAAAAAAGAGAAACCGGAAGCAAGAGGAGCAGAACAAAAACCGCAATTATTTGTAATCTGTATATCATCTTCTGTAACTTGAAGGCATAAAACTAAATTATTTCCCTCGAAATAGAAAACCACCCGAAAATTATTCATATTCATATGCAAGGAACCGCCTGCATTCTCATAGATATTGTTAATTAATTTACTGGTTCCAGTCTCGCCCGTATAAGGCCTCTTTATATCTTTGAACAGAATCAGGAGAGACCTGTGAATCCCATTAAACAACTATTCGGACAGACCGCAGTATACGGTTTTGGCACTGTCGTGCCACGGCTGCTGAATTACCTGCTGCTTACACCCTTTTTTACCAGGGTGTTTGATCTTGGCGAATACGGTGTGGTGACGGAATTATATGCCTACGTCGTATTTCTTATCATTATTCTTACCTACGGAATGGAAACGGGTTTTTTCAGGTATGCCCAACTACACAAGGACGGAAACGAGGTATTCAGCACCAGCGTGTTATCATTGTTTGCCACCTCAGCTGGGTTTATCATTCTGACCACTATATTTTCAGATAATATCGCCGGAATAGTGGGATATGGAGACCAGCCTGAGTTTATTTTGTGGATTGGAATTATCGTTGGTATAGATGCGTTTACCGCCATCCCGTTTGCAAGATTGAGATGGGAAAACAAAGCGGCAAAATTTGCCGCCATAAGGATAGCCAGCGTTGTTGTGAATATTACCCTGAATTTTGCCTTTCTGTATTTAATTCCTGAAAAAGCCGCAAAGGGCCCCCTCCCGGAATGGCTCGACGCTGTCTACGACCCAGGTATTGGTGTGGGCTATGTCTTTATTTCCAACATTGCATCAAGCGCAGTCACACTTTTGATGCTCTCGGGCACTATTTTTAAATTGAAGCTGAAATTTAACGGAGAACTTTGGCGCAAAATGCTGGTTTATTCCCTTCCCTTGCTTATCGCGGGAATGGCAGGCACAATAAACGAAGCTCTTGACAGGGTTCTGTTAAGGCACCTGCTCCCGGATACTGACACAGCCCTTGCACAACTTGGAATTTACGGGGCCAACTATAAAATAGCAGTACTCATGACATTGTTTATACAGATGTTCAGATATGCAAGCGAACCATTTTATTTTGGACAGGCGGAAAGAGAAAACGCCAGATTTTTATTTGCCGAAGTAATGAAGTATTTTATTATTGTAGCGCTGGGAATATTTCTTTTAGTGACTCTGTATCTGGATATGTTTAAACACTTTATCGGCTCCGCTTTTCACGAAGGCCTTCATATTGTTCCCGTAGTACTGCTCGCAAACATACTGCTGGGAATATTCTTTAATCTTTCAATCTGGTATAAGCTTAACAATCTGACGAGATATGGTGCAATGATTACCATAATGGGTGCTGTCATAACCTTTTCTGTAAACTGGTTTTTAATACCGGTTTATGGATATATCGCCTCTGCCTGGGCACATGTTGCCTGTTATGGCACAATGGTTTGTGTTTCATGGATGCTGGGCAGGAAATATTTCAGGATTCAGTATCCATATAAAAGCATAGGCATTTACGTTCTTATTGCTCTCGGTGTTTATGTTGGGGCTGCATATACTGCTAATATGGAATCAGTCACTAGACTGCTTATTAATACAGGATTGTTGGTAGTATTTAGTATTATTGTCGTTCTAAAAGAGTACAGGAATATCAAGAATCTAAGCGGATAAATTAACGATGAAAGTAAGAATTGTAAACAAATCACATCACTCTCTGCCTGAATACAGTACAGCCTTTTCTGCGGGGATGGACCTAAGGGCTAATCTTAATGAAGCTTTAATACTTGAACCCGGGAAGAGAATTATTGTGCCAACAGGACTGTTCATTGAGCTACCTCCAAGATTTGAGGCACAAATTCGCCCCAGAAGCGGCTTGGCTATTAAGAAAGGCATATCCGTACTGAATACCCCCGGAACAATCGATTCTGATTACAGGGGAGAAGTTGGAATAATTCTTATAAATCTATCTGATGAGACCTTTACTATTAATGACGGGGAAAGGATATGCCAGATGGTTATTGCCAGACATGAAAAAATTGAATGGGAGGAAACAAAGGATCTGGAATCAACAGATCGAGGAAGTGGAGGATTTGGTCACACAGGGCAATAAAAGCATGACAGAACGTAAATAGAGGGCACTAGAACATATAGAGATGGGAAAATTGAGGAGAATAGAAACAATAGCAGTTTTACTGGTTGCAGGTTTTCTTATTGGAGGATGTTCGGGAAGCAAAAATCTCACCAAGGAGCATACTACAATTACACTAAACGAAAGCCAGCGGAGGGAATATAACTATGCCCTTACAGAGGCAACTAAGCAGAAACTATTTGGAAACTTTGGCCAGGCAGCTTCATTGTATAAAAAATGTATAGAAGTAAACCCGAACAGCGATGTTGCTCACTTCCAGCTTGCCGGAATTTATATGATAAACAGGGATTTGAGCAATGCAAAAGTGATGAACATTAAAGCGACACAACTGGCTCCGGAAAATTACTGGTATAAAATTCAGCTGGCTCAATTGTACCTGATGACAAATTTACCAGACGAAGCCGCCATTGTATATGAGGATATTATCGCACGCTGGCCCGATAAAATTGAAATTAAATATGAACTGAGCAGACTTTATTCTGAGACAGGGAAAACCAGCAAGGCCATTAAAATGCTTGATGAGATCGAAAAAGAATTCGGCATCTCAGAGCCCGTTTCAATGCTTAAAGAACAAATTTATGTACGAGAGGGGAAAAATGAACTTGCAATAGCTGAATTAAATAAGCTTATAAGTGCTGTCCCACAGGAAATAAGATATCTGGGAATACTGGCTGAATTATATACTTCCCTTGACAGAAAAGATGAGGCAAGAGAGACCTACAAAAAAATATTTGAAATACAGCCCGAAAATGGTATCGCACAACTTTCCATGGCTGAGTTTTACAGATTTGAAAATAACATTGAAAAGCAATTTGAATACCTGTACATGGCATTTTGGAACATCTCCCTTCCTGTTGATAGGAAAATGGGGGTTATTATTGAGTTTCTCACGAATGAAGAAATATTCAGAAAAAGTGAAACCCATGTAGATTCTCTAATAGATATTCTCACTGAAATATTTCCGGATGATTTCCGTGTAAAAACCGCCAGGGCAGATTATCTGTCAAAACTTGAAAGATATGATGAGGCACTTGAAGTTTATAACGAGGTTTTAAAGGATCAAAAGGGGAACTATTTTATATGGGAACAGGCTATATTTATTGAGAATATTCAAGGCAATACCGATAATGTATATGATAAATGTTCAGAAGCATTGACCTATTTTCCAGACCGGCCTTTTTTATACATGTTCCAGGGGAACTCTTCAATGGTAATGGGAAATAACAGGGAGGCAGTTAAGTCACTTGAAAAGGGACTGGAATATGTAGAAAACAACATACCCCTTACGGTTCAGTTCTATTCATTCCTTGCGGAAGCCTGGAGAAATCTTGATGATTTTGATAAGTCAGATGAATATTTTGACAAGGCCCTGCAAATGGAGCCGGACAATATTTTGATTTTGAACAATTACGGCTATTACCTGGCTCTTCGGGGGGAGCAGTTGGAAAAGGCTGAGAAGATGAGCAAAAAAACCATTAAAGCAGAACCCGAGAACTCCACATATCTTGATACATATGCCTGGATTTTGTACAAAGCAGGTAAATTGAATGAGGCGCGTGAGTACATGAATATGGCTATTGAAAATGGGGGATCTGAGGATCCTGACATTCTTGAGCATTATGGAGATATTTTAGATGAGTTTGGCAATATGGAGGAAGCCAGGAAATATTGGAAAGAAGCAATCGATAAAGGCGGTAACTCAGAACAACTGCAAAAGAAACTAAATGCAACGGAATATCCATAGAGCAGCATTAAATTTCCTTTTACCGGGATTGATATCTCTTCTGATTATTAGTTGTCGTTCTCAAAAACCTGTATCTGAAGACAGGAAACCCGTCGTTGAAGACAATAATCTGACTCTTATATCTATTCTGGAAAACAAAAATCATGATTTTCACACACTTAAGGCCAGGAGGATAGAGGTTGAGTTTTATATGAACGGTGGCAGAGAGAAAATTAAAGGAAACATAGCCATATACAGAGATAGTATGATCGCTGTATCAGTTATACCGGCCCTGGGATATGAAGTCCTGAGAATACTTTGTACCAGGGATAGCGTGATTGTAATTAGCAGGCCTGATAAAAGCTATTCTGCGACCTCCTTTAATTACTATCAGAAGAAGTATCAGATACCGGTTGATTTTAATGATATGCTGGCAATACTATCAAACGAAGTGTTTTATTATAAAGAAAATTCAGATGACCGTGTTTTTGAGAAACAATTGAAGTCAGAGAACAATAAAAATCTGTATATCATTGATGCTTTCAGGGATGGAAAAAGAATAACCAACCAGGGAATTGAGTTGGATGGCGATAAGGTAAAACTTGATAAGGTATTTGTCACTGACTATGAGACTCATATGAAAATGAATATTAGATATGAAGAGTTTGTCATGGATGAGGAAATATTATTTCCAAAGAAGATTGGCATAGATCTGATCGAAAACCATAATACAATAATGCTGGATATACATTACGGGTTGGTTGTATTCAATGATTCAATAAATGTTGAGTTTGTAGTTCCGCCGAATTATACCAGGAAGGATATTTAGATTTTGTGATGCTTAAAATATTGAAATACAGAACTTTACTTGTTTTTTGCATGGGTATGGCCCTGTGTTTAAATTCAACAGAAGCTGTTGCTCAAAAGAAGAAGGAGTTGGAAGAACAAAAAACAAGAACACAGGAAGAAATAGAATATACAAACCAGCTTTTAATTGAGACCCAGAAAAACAGAAAAACTACTCTGCAGCGAGTCAGAATCATTAATAAACGGATACAGCTTAGAAACCAGATAATTACAAACATCGAAACGGAGGTCGGTATTATTGAAGAAGAAATCGAGCAGAAGAATTTGCTTATTTCCGGTATGGAGAAGGATCTTGAAACAATAAAAGAGCAATATGCTGAAATGATAATTCACGCTTACTGGAATCGCAGCAAGAGAGACTGGATGTTGTTTGTTATGAGTTCTGACAATTTCAACCAGGCTTACAGAAGAATGAAGTATTTACAACAGATTTCAAGTCATAGGAAAACCCAGGCAGAGTCGATAAACTATATGAAAAACGGTATAATCCTGGAGATTGAAAATATGGAGGAAATTAAGACTCAGAAGGAAAACCTGCTACTGGAAAAAATCAACGAAAATTATAATCTTGAGAGGGAAAAACAGGGAAAGAACCGTGTGGTGTCGGACCTTGCCAGAAAGGAGAAGGAGCTAAAAGAAGATATACGGGAGAAGGAAAGAATCGCTGCCAAGATTGGAAAAGAAATCGCTGCCATAATAGCCGAAGAGGCAAGAAAGGCCAGGTCGGGAAATATGTACGATCAGCTTACTCCGGAGGAGAAGCTTATTTCCGACAATTTTCAGGAAAACAGGGGAAAGATACCATGGCCTGTTGAAAGAGGAGTAATTACCGAAAAATTTGGAGTTCATCCCCATCCGGTTTTAAAGCAGATTACAATTGATAATGACGGTGTTAACATTTCTACTGTTAAAGGTGCCAAGGCCAGGGCCATGTTTGACGGAGAGGTGACTAAGGTATTTTCAATACTCGGAGCAAATTACACTGTTATCATAAGGCACGGAAATTTCCTGACCGTTTATCAAAACCTGGTTGACCTGAAGGTGAAACAGGGCGATATTGTTAAGGTTAAGGATGTAATTGGCACGGTTCATACTGACAGTGAGTCTAATAACACAATTTTGCATATGCAGATATGGAAGGAGAGAAAAATCCAGAATCCGGAAGACTGGATAAGCCGGAAATAATAGTTAGATAAAAAGGAGATATCTAAAACTTTTAGTATAAAAAGGTAACCTATTAAGAACATAATCAGTATAAGGGAATACCAGAATTTTCTGAAATGGAGAAAGTGATAAATATCGCCTCAAGAGTGGAGAATCTGAGAGAGGTGGAAAAGCTTGTGGATGAGGTCTCTACGGCCTGCAGTATGAGCTCTGAGGTATATGGAAATGTTTTAATTGCCACAATGGAGGCGGCAAATAACGCTATATTGCATGGTAATAAGCTCGACGAGAAGAAAGATGTAAGAATTTTGTTTAAATGGAACACCGCAGAACTTGAATTGGTTGTAACAGATCAGGGTCCGGGCTTTAATTATAAGAATGTACCAGACCCTACTGCTCCTGGAAATATTGAGAAGGTCAATGGAAGGGGCGTATTTCTGATGGTAAAACTTTCCGACGATATTTCATTTAAAGAGAACGGCCGTAAGGTAAGTTTAACCTTCAAGCTTTGAAAGTTGGCCGTTTTATTCCATGATGAAAAAGTACAATCCAACCTTAAAAGGCGAAGGGATCTGAAGAATTGGATCGGAAAGGTCCTGGAATTTGAGGGCAGTGCCCCGGGTGATATTAATATAATTATTACCAACGATAAGAACCTGCGGGATATAAATGTGAAATATCTTTCACGTGACTATTATACCGATATAATTACATTCGATTATTCAGGGGGGGATTATATAAGTGGAGATTTATATATTAGCATTGACAGGGTCAGGGAAAATGCTAAAACTTATAAAGAAGATGAGCAGCGCGAGTTATGGCGTGTAATAGCTCACGGGCTGCTCCACCTTTTGGGTTATGGGGATTCGGATGAACAAGAAAAAAGAATGATGCGGGACAAAGAAAACTTCTACCTTGATTTAATACCTTCCTTCAAATAAAAGACCTGTTACTCTCCTTATTGTTGAATTGATTAAATTTGCATTGCATAATAGTAATGAAAATGATTGAGAAATATGATGTAATAGTTGTTGGGGCTGGTCATGCCGGTAGTGAGGCGGCAGCAGCAGCAGCAGGCATAGGACGAAGTGTGTTGCTTATTACTATGGACATGTCCAAGATTGCCCAAATGTCGTGCAATCCGGCCATGGGTGGTGTTGCTAAAGGACAGATTGTAAGGGAGATAGATGCGCTGGGTGGGTATAGTGGAATCATCACTGACCAAACGATGATTCAATTCAGAATGTTGAACAAATCAAAAGGCCCTGCCATGTGGAGCCCGAGGGCACAATGTGACAGGGTGAATTTTAGTATTCGTTGGCGGGAAGCGCTTGAGGGTATCAGTGGACTTGATTTCTGGCAGGATATGGTAACAGAGTTAATCATAGAGTCGGGAGAGGTTAAGGGAGTCAAGACAAGAATGGACATTAGTTTTCTTGCTGATACGGTAATTCTGACAAATGGGACATTTATAAACGGGCTTATGCATGTGGGCCGAAATAAACAAAAGGGTGGACGTGCCGGTGAGCCGCATTCTTTTGGTATAAGTGAGCAACTGAAGAAGTTTGGTTTTGAAGTTGGAAGGATGAAAACAGGCACCCCTGCCCGTTTGGATGGAAGAACAATCGATTTCAGTGTTCTGACAGAGCAGCGGGGAGATAATGAAGGAAAGAAATTCTCTTTTTTGCCAACGGAGGTAGATTATACAAATCACCGTAGCTGCTACATAGCCTATACAAATGAGGAAACTCACAGGACTCTGGAAAAGGGGTTTAAAGAATCTCCAATGTATAATGGCACAATCGAGAGCATTGGTCCCAGGTACTGCCCAAGCATCGAGGATAAAATCGTCACCTTCGCAGACAAGGACAAACATATGTTGTTCATTGAACCCGAGGGATTAAAAACAAATGAGTATTATATAAATGGGTTTTCAAGTTCTCTTCCCTGGAACGTTCAGCTCGAAGGCTTAAGGAAAATACAGGGTCTGGAGAATGTAAAAATTTTCAGGCCAGGTTATGCTATTGAATATGATTATTATCCTCCTACCCAATTAAAGCATTCTCTGGAAACAAAAGAGATAAAAGGATTGTATTTCGCAGGACAGATAAATGGAACCACCGGTTATGAAGAAGCAGCTGCCCAGGGAATGC
>DRHS01000214.1 GCA_011053095.1 Bacteroides sp. | reverse complement strand
CTCCCCTTAGTTAAACCTTTAATTTATCATTCTTATGAATCCACAAAGCGAATCTAATTATCGAGGAACCGGATGCGGGAAAGCCGCTCGTCCGGATCTGAAGGGGAGCGGGGAGGCAACGAACCGCTCTACCTGGAAACTATCTCAGGAAAGAGCAGAGTTTGTAAGGGATTATCTTGTTTCGAAAGGAGTTTCAGACAGTTCCTGCCTTGTTGAATCAAAGGGACCGGACAAACAGGTTTCAAGGAATATAGATGAGGAAGGAAGGTATATATGGAAATCACTGAAATATAACAGGCGTGTTGAATTCAACATAATCCAACAGGGAAAAGAAAATCAACTGATTATTAGTCCAACCGAAATCCCACCTGAATATCAGATTCCAGGGTCTGAAGCTGAAGGACCGGTCTATTCCATATGGCTTATGACTTACAAAGAACCGGTAGATATAGAAATTTTCGGGCTGGGCGAAGTTATTGAGCATAAAAATCCCGATGGCCTGTATGACTATTTTTACGGTACATTTGACAATCTGCCCGACGCTGAAAAATCCCTTTATGAAATCTCGGAGAAACACCCCAATTCATTTATAATAATCCTGCCATTATGAATAAAACGTCAACAGCCATATCCCTCCTTTCTGTTGCAATAATTTTCCTTTTTGGATGCGGATCCGCAGGAGATAAACCCAACGTAATCATCATCCTATCCGACGACCAGGGGTGGGGTGACCTTGGAGTAAGTGGAAACAGCAACCTGACTACCCCCAATATTGATAAACTGGCTGGTCAGGGAGTAACCTTTGACCGGTTTTACGCCTGCGCTGTCTGTTCGCCAACCCGTGCTGAACTGCTGACCGGAAGGTACCATCCACGAGGAGGGGTCTATTCCACCTCGACAGGGGGGGAACGCCTCGACCTGGATGAAACAACCATTGCAGAGGTTTTTAAAAAGGCCGGTTATGCGACGGCGGCCTACGGCAAATGGCACAACGGGATGCAGCCCCCATACCATCCCAACGCACGTGGTTTCGATGATTATTACGGATTTTGCTCCGGGCACTGGGGCAGCTATTTTGATCCTTTGCTGGAACATAATGGTGAACTGGTAACAGGGAATGGATTTATCATTGATGACCTGACCGATCATGGCCTGGAGTTTATCGGAAAAAACACGGACAGGCCGTTTTTCCTGTATCTTCCTTTCAATACTCCCCATGGCCCGATGCAGGTGCCTGACCAATGGTGGGAAAAGTATGAGAATAAGGAATTGAAACAATTGCATCACGATCCGGGTAAAGAGGATATTGAGTTTACCAGGGCAGCCCTTGCCATGTGTGAAAACATAGACTGGAATGTGGGAAGGATACTTGACAGGCTTGACGATCTGAACCTGTCGGAAAACACCATTGTCATATATTTTTCCGATAATGGTCCGAACAGCTGGCGCTGGAACGATGGGATGAAGGGCCGAAAGGGCAGCACCGATGAAGGTGGAGTCCGTTCACCCCTGTTCATCCGTTGGGAAGGGACCCTTGAAGCCGGTAGAAAGATTACCGAAATTGCCGGGGTAATCGATCTGCTGCCCACGCTTACCGATCTTGCCGTTATCGACAATCAGCCGGCAAAACCCCTGGACGGCATCAGCCTCAAGCCTCTGTTGTATGGGGATGATATAACCTGGGAAGACCGTCTCATTTATAACCACTGGCGAGGCAGGACCAGTGTGCGAAGCCAGAAATACAGGTTGGATTATGAAGGCCAATTGTTCGATATGACCATTGATCCGGGCCAAACCCGGGATATTGCAATCGAAAAGCCTGAAATCATGAAGCAGCTTTCCCGGGCAATGAAGCAATTTGATAAGGAAGTGCTGAGCGAACTTCCCGAAACGGATACCAGGCCTTTTCCCATAGGACACCCGGATTTTCAATTTACCCAGTTCCCTGCCCGTGACGGAATAGCACAAGGGAATATTATGCGGTCGGACAATTCTCCAAATTGCACTTTCTTCACAAACTGGACCAGCACTTCTGATGAGATTACCTGGGATGCCGAAGTGCTTGCAGAGGGTGATTTTGAAGTTGAAATGTATTACACCTGTCCGGCTGAAGATGTAGGTTCCGTTATAGAATTGAGCCTTAATGGTGAAAAAATTTCCGTTGAAATCACCGAGCCGCATGATCCTCCGCTTAAGGGTATGGAAAACGACCGGATTCTGCGCACCCAGTCGTATGTAAAAGATTTCAGGCCATTAAGCATGGGCAAAATCCATTTAACAAAGGGGAGGGGGGTGCTGAGGCTGAAGGCAACGGAGATCCGGGGAAGTCAGGCCATGGATTTCAGGCTGCTGATGTTTAAACGGATTTCAGCTGATTAAAAGTTTGAGCTTGACAATATGTAGAAATAACCGCCTGAATTTCAGTTTAATTTAATAACCGCGGATCTGAGGAAAGGAGGTAAGGTAACACTTCCATTTTTTATCTGGACTCTTGTCCACTCATCCTTCCAAGGGTCATACACTTCAGCAGAAATATAATTCATCCTATTCGTTACAGATAATTCAAATGAAAGATCTTCTCTAATTTCAGGCCGGATTCCCTGTTGCAGTTCCGTTTTCCAATTATTTTTAGTATCCCGGCACCATATCATTGTAGTATTTTTACCTTTTATCCCATAGAACCTGACAGAATCATGATTAAAGGTAAACGGAACAAACTCTTCCTTGACTGGGTCAATTCCATTAATAGCTCTATTGAATCTCTGATAATGGTGCCAAAGATTTTGTTTTTCCACATATGAATCCCAGTGCCATAAAGCACCGCATCCTGCTGCACCACAGAAAAAAGGAGCAAAAATCATATCATGAATAAAAACGCCCAGTGTATCTTTTGGATATAATTTACTGGGACCTTGATGATTGGCTTCCACTGCACCATGTTCGTTAGCAGATACAGGTTTCATGATTCCCGGCCTGTAAACGAACTGTATAGCATTGGATATCAACAAATCGATGGGTCCGTGAACATGGTCATATTGCCCCCAATCGGTTCCGGGATCCAGGTAACGATGTACTGTGATGTAATCATTGTTATTAAGGGTAAGAAATTTTTCATACCTCTGGTCAGCGTCAGCAGAGTGCATACTTCCTAATGTCTGAGCTACCAAATGATTGGGGAATAAAATTTTTACTGAATCCAGCATTTCGGCAGAGAACCGGAACCAGTCTTTGTCGTCAACGGCATCCATTTCATTCCAGAGCTCCCAGCTAAAAATCTGCTTATTTTCTTTATATCTTTCCGATAGTACTTTAACCCTGTCAAGATATGCTTTCTTCCCCGCTGGAGAATTTATATAATCACCTATACTTTTAAAAGGCCCTCCATTTTTAACCGCCATAAAAGCCCTGTTTGACCATGCTGCTACTCCTTCTCCATCCAGCTTAATACTTCTGATGTGCTGTAAGGTAAATTTTATCTGGATATCGTATTTCTGTGCCAGGCTTATTACACTGTCTATCCTGTTAAATTTAGCCTGACTGTATTCACCAACCTTCTGGTCTTCAATTTCAAGAAAAGGAGAACTGATCCAGATTCTCATAGAATTTCCACCATTTTCCGAGAAGTGTTTAAAATAAATTTCTGTCTTTTCAAGTACTTCTTTTTCCTCTCCGTTGGGTATAATTAAATTGATCATAACGGGAATCCAGGGACGACCATCAATGGTTTCAAAGTATCTCGGGTATTTTGTGCTGACTCTAATGAATTCAGGGTCATTGTTCATCCTGTCGGGACTCTTTTGTTGTTTAGTACAAGCTGCTAAACAAATCAAGAATAATATAGCGATCAATATTTTCCTTTTCATAATTAATATAATACTAGTGTAACACTATCACAATACAGTTAGTATAAAATTAAGAGATAGTTTCCTCATATCAAAGTTGTATCGAATCGGTATAGGACCCTTACACTTACATCCTCATCCAAAAACAAATTGCATAAAATGTTGAGATGGTCCTGAGTATTGAAGGGATTATTTCTAATTTTATATTTATGGACAAAAGACATCGGCCCTGGTGGATTTTACTCACTTTTTTCCTTAGCATTCCTATTACCTCTTTTTCACAGAAAATTGAAAATGTTTTTTCAGAAGTATCAGACTACAAGATCAATATCTATTATGATCTATTGGGAATAGCGGATGATCAGCCTGTTTTTGTCAAGGTATTTGTATCCACTGATGGAGGGAAGTCTTATGGAGAGGCATTAAAGAGTGTTATCGGAGATGTTGGTTTAGTAGTTGGTGGGGGTGAAAGAAGACATATAATCTGGGATGTTTTTGAGGAAGTAAATGAACTGGTTAGCGAATCCGTCACATTTAAAGTAAAAGCAGATCTGCTGCTGTCAAATCAGGGTAAGCAATTAATAGATCCGGGATTCATGTTCAATGCAAACGCAAACCTGGGCTCAAAGGTTGGAATTAATTCATATGGGTTTAATCTTAAAGCTTCAATCTATGTCAAGCAGCTTGGGCTGGGAGTAAGGGGTGGATATTTTAAGACCTATGGTGAGCATCCGGATTATCCTGATTTTGGATACTACTGGGGATTTAGCGGAGGAGCGATCATTGAATATGATATTATTAAGGACCCCAAATATTCGATTTATCCATTTTTTTGCATCGGGCAGATAAAGGTTGAACAAAAGGGTGAAAATATACCCAGTGAGTATTCGGGGTATAGTATATTTTATACTCCTGGCGTTGGACTTGATATCAGAGTGGCAAAATTCCTCTACCTTGGAGTAGAACTTGAATACTATATGGCTCCTGTAATCGATATCAATGATCTGGGGGGAAGTGGAGTGGTAGACAGAATTGTTTTGGATGGATTTTGTATTGGCATTACCTTTAAATTTGTTACCAACCCGGATAAATAATTATCATGGGAATGAATTATTATAAAATTACCCTGATATTCATTTTTTTACTGGCAGGAAGTTCAATATCGCTCTGCCAGGTAGAAGGCGAAAGCAAGGTAACCAGCATCAAACTAATTAAGCCATCGGGAACAGAAGAATCGGGGGAAAGGAATGTAAGGGATACAGCCCCTCCCCGGATAAAAATCATTTCACCCCAACTTGACTCTACTTCCACTGCTCATCTTTCGGCATCAAGTATCTATTTAATGGGCAGAATTACTGACGATTCAGGGATTCAGTCATTTTCAATCAATGATGCCATAATAACCCCGGATGAAAATGGGTTTTTTCAGCATTCCTATTCTCTGGCTGAAGGCTTGAATGTATTTAAAATTGACCTGAGCGATAACCTCGCTAACTCATCCACCAATTTTATTTACCTGATTAATGATGCTGCCAATCCAACCATCGCAACAGGGGATGAGTTTGATTATAAAGGAGATTTTTACGGATTAATCATTGGAATCGATAATTATATTGATCCTGACATTGTTGATCTGGATCATCCAATTACGGATGCTACATTATTGTACAGCACCCTTGTCGGTAATTACATGTTTGAACCTGAAAACATTACACTTTTAAAGGACCCGACCCGGGCAGATGTAATAAGGAATCTGGATATACTGAGTTATAAATTAACTCCGAATGATAATTTGTTGATCTTTTATGCAGGCCATGGATATTGGGATGAAGAGAAAGAGACAGGGTATTGGTTTCCATCCGATGCAGAACAATTCTCAAGTGTTAACTGGATCCGCAACAGTACAATTCAGGATTTTGTGGATGATATAAATACCAGGCACACCTTATTGATTTCAGATGCCTGCTTTGCAGGTTCAATATTCAAAACCCGTGGGGCCTTTCAGGATGCTTCAATTGCTGTAAACAAATTGTATTCCTTATCAAGCCGTAAGGCGATGACCAGTGGTACATTTTTAGAAGAAGTTCCAGACAGGAGTGTGTTTATTGAGTATTTTCTTAAAAGGCTGCTGGATAATGAAAAGAAGTATATATCAAGCGGAGAATTGTACAACAGCTTCAGAGAAGCAGTGTTGAATAATAGTCCTAATATTCCCCAATACGGCGTAATACAGGATACAGGAGATGAGGGAGGAGAGTTCATTTTTATTAAACGGTAGATCCATCGAAATTTTTAAATTTATATAATATGAAGAAATTAGTATTGTTATTCTGTTTATTGTGCTTCACGGGCCAACTAACCATTGCACAAAAGAAAGTCTGGGATGAAACCATGGAAGAAAAGGCCAAACGCCTGGAATGGTGGACCGACGCCCGTTTTGGAATGTTTATCCACTGGGGATTGTATGCCCAGCCTGCGAGGCACGAATGGGTGAAAAAACGTGAAAGAATCTCGGAAGAAGATTATCAGAAGTATTTTGAAATGTTCAATCCCGATCTGTTTAATCCATCGGAATGGGCAAAGAAAGCCAAAGCCGCAGGTATGAAATATGCGGTAATAACTTCCAAACATCACGAGGGATTTAATATGTTTAAATCGGAATATACTGATTACAACATCATGAATACTCCATATGGAAAAGATATTATTAAAGAGTGGGTTGATGCATTCCGGGCTGAAGGACTTGGAGTGGGCTTTTATTATTCACTGATCGACTGGCATCATCCTAATTACACGATCGATCGGATTCATCCAATGAGCGCTAAGACTCAAGAGGAATATGATGCCCTGAACAAGGATAGGAATATGAGCATCTATAGAGAATATTTGAAAAATCAGGTTCGGGAGATATTAACAAATTATGGCAAAATAGACATTCTTTGGCTGGATTATTCATTTCCCGGTGAATTCGGGAAAGACAGGAACGACTGGGGATCTGTTGAATTATTAACAATGGTACGCGAGTTGCAGCCCGAAATAATTGTAAATGACCGCGCTGACCTGAAAGATTATTGGGGAGGATGGGATTTTACAACTCCGGAACAGTTTAAAGTCCAAAAATGGCCTGGTGTTGATGGGGAAAGAATTCCTTGGGAAACCTGCCAGACTTTCTCGGGATCCTGGGGGTATTACAGGGACGAACACACCTGGAAAGACAACAAGCAGTTACTTGTGTTGCTGATAGAATCTGTTAGCAAAGGTGGCAACCTCTTACTTAATGTGGGACCTACAGGTCGGGGTACATTTGACCATCGCGCAGATAATGCCTTATCTGAGATGGGAGAATGGATGAAATATAACGGAAGATCAATTTATGGCTGCACGCAGGCTACAGACGGGTTTATTGCACCGGACCATACCCTTTTAACCTATAATCCGGAAACCAATAGACTGTACATCCATCTGTTGGATTATCCACTGAAAAACTTCCTCCTTAGAGATTATGGCAATAAAGTAAAATACGCACAGTTTTTACACGATGCCTCTGAAATTCAAATTGGTAAACCTCACGGTCATTGGATTGATCAGGAAACAGGTGAAAATGACATTAACCTGCTACTACCAATCAACAAACCAAATGTTGAAATTCCCGTGATAGAGTTGTACCTGAAAGATTAAGTATCTGAAAAATACATTCGCATACCTATGTATTATTTTGCTTTTCGCTTCCTGCGATAGGGATAAGCAAAGCGCATCCGATGAAATGGCACCCTTGCATCCGGCCCCACAGACGGTTGCCGTAAACACCGAAGAAGGCTACATCATCAATACCCTTACAGGAGACAGCATTCAACCGATGTTAAACTCATTGGGTGATACTATAATAACAGGTGTGCCTGTTCCGGCAAAAGGCAAAGCTATTCATCCCGACAGTGTTGCACAACCAAAAATAATTCCTGCAGGTGAACCAAAGATAGTATCCATGAACCTGAACGTACATGAGATACCGGAAGCTCTCACGGTCGTACCTGTAAATAAAAACTCCCTGAAAATTTTTACACCCGGTGTAGATACCTCTTCTTTTGTGCTGGTTAACTCCACCGGTGATACTGTACCCACAGGTGTGCCCATACCCACTAAAGGTAAAGTTGTGCCTTGCATACAACCGCAACCTCTTGAGGCCTTACTGCCACACATGAAAGATAATGCCAGCATTAATATAAAATTCCTGGATGTGGAACAGGGGATGAATTCATCTTATGTCTTGTCCATCCTGGAAGATAGTAAGGGCAATCTATGGTTCGGAACAGGTGGAGGAGGGGTGAACATGTTTAATGGTGAAACCTTCACGCATTTCACCAAAAAAGAGGGATTAAGTGATGATTTTGTCTATTCTATTCTGGAGGATAGCCATGGCAATCTCTGGTTCTGCACATATTTGGGAGGGGTGAGCATGTATGATGGGGATACCTTTACACATTTTACCGAAAAGGAGGGTTTGAGTAATAATTTTGTCTGGTCCATCCTTGAGG
>DRHS01000213.1 GCA_011053095.1 Bacteroides sp. | reverse complement strand
CAGCATTAAAAGCTTTGTCTGTGGCAGACCAGTCGTAAACACCTTTAGTCTTTTCAATTTTTGGCCAGCTTGCACCTAAGCGGGTCCATTTTACACCAATTGCGCCAGCTTTCTCAAGTACTTCTTCATCAAGCGAACCAGCCTGGATTCCCCATGGATTTCCTTCAATTTCAAGCGAATTCCTGGGAATCACTTTACCAAGTAATGGTAAGGTTATCAAGTCATTATTTATTGACTGCGTTTTTTCCTGGACTGTACTATTGCAGCTTACTAACAAAAAGATAATTAATATGGAGACTATTGATTTCATAGCTTTTTAATTATAAAATTTGGAGTTAGATGGCAATACACCTTATGTAGCATCAATGATGTATCACACGGGGAAGAAAAAGAGGCTGTCCTAAAATATCTTTTCAGACAGCCTCCTTTTAATTTCATAGCTTCATTCTAATCCCACAATTCATGTTGGGTAAGCAATGGATTTGTTACCAGGGCTTCACCTGGAATTGGAAATACTTTGCTTCTATCCGTTAGATTAATTTCTGCTTTTGGCACTGCATTGATCAGATTATCCTGTCCCGGGAAAACATACCTGGAAGAAGCTTCCACAGCTTCTTTGAATAAGTCCCAGAACCTCAAACCATCCATAAAAGCATGCCCTTCAAACAATAGTTCTTTTCTTCTTTCCATGTACAATTCTTTTCTAAAATCATCGTAGCTCATGGATGCAGGCAAATCATAGGGACTGGTTGCTGAGGGATCATAATCATGGGCTCTTCTCCTGACCATATTTACCATGTTAATAGCTTCTGCATTGGGGGCTCCATCTCTTTCCAGGATTGCTTCAGCATAAAGCAATAATACATCTGAATATTTAAGCACTTGGATGTCCCTTCCGACACCTCCTCCGTTATCGAAAATATCCACGTAACGTGACAGCACCGGTCCGTCTTTATCCCAGTCATCACCAGCCATATCGTTGATGTCGAAAATCAAGGTGTCTCCGGTTGGCAAAATGTATTCGGTGATATAGAAGACTTCCCTTCTTGCATCAACACTATCGTACTCCAAATAAAAAGGTGCTTCACCATGGTAGTTATGCCATCCGTTGGGTAATGGAAGATCAGGGGGAGCAGCATGATATGAGACATCGTTATTCGGAGCTCCGTCACTCATGGCTTGTATGGTAAATATCCACTCATTGTCCGTTTCCCCGGATGGCCAGTCTTCTAATCCGTATAGATTTCTCAGATCAGGATTCAAATCATACACACCGCTGTTTATAACTTCCGATAATAAAGTTGCAGCACTCGAATAATCGTCGGCTGGATTTGGACTAAATCCTGATTTTGCCCTTGTTAAATACACTTTTGCCAGTAAAGCTTGCGCTGCACCTTTCGAAGCCCTGCCAAATTCGGGGGCCTGTACCGGCATATCAGTAGCAGCCTGTGTCAAATCCTGGATCAGGAAATCGTAAATTTCATCAGCATTGGTTTTAGCAACATTCAGTTCATTCACATCGAGTTTCGCTGAGGTCACTAAAGGTACATGCTGATAGATTCTTACCAGATTAAAATATGACAGAGAGCGGACAAATCTTGCCTCTCCTTTAATCATTGCCCGGGCTGATTCGCTTATATCGATAATATTATCAGTATTATCCAGAACAGAGTTAGCGTTCAATATTGGTTCGTAGGTCCTGATATAAACATCCCTCACAATTTGATTGTCCGTACCAAAATCGTGAATATCCATTTCTCCCCTTCGATGATTATTAGGACGTTTGGTAGTTACTCCATCACCAGTCAATTCAATCATAAAATGATACCTGGCGCCCATGGCACCATTTAATTGAGCATATGCAGCATATATCCCGGCTATTGCATCACTTTCCTTTTGATAAAAATTAGCAGTAGTGAGATCACTAAACGTCTCCTGCTTCAGATAATCTTCGCATGAACCCAGAAGCAAGATCGCTAAACTAATCAGTATTATTGATTTTAAGTATTTCATGTCTTTTCTTTTTAGAATTTATCATATCAGTTAAAAACCTAATCTTATGCCAAAAATAAATGTCCTGGCCGTGGGATAAGCGCCGGAATCAACACCTCTTACAAATGTCGTTGAAACGGTACTGTTCACATCAGGATTATAACCATCATAGCTTGTAATGGTAAACAGGTTCTTAGCACTTACATAAATCCTTGCCGCCCGGATACCACTGACCTTTGCCAGAGGAATATCGTATCCAAGGGTAAGATCGCTCATTCTTATGAAAGATCCATCCTGTATATCCAGAGCACCAATAAGGGGATTAGGGGTGAAGGTATTCTGAGAAGCTCCTGGTCTGGGGTATTTTCCATTCGGCCAGACTTCAGTTATTCTTCTCGGAGCAGTGTATTTACCCAAAACATTATGAATGTCTATACCTTGTACCCCTTGTATGAAGAAAGACAGATCGAAATTTCTGTAGGAAAAATTATTGGACCATCCGAAAGTAAAATCGGGGTAGGGGCTTCCTATTACAGTACGGTCATCAAGATCCACAACTCCATCCTGGTTGATATCCACAATCCTGGGTGATCCCGGCAGTGCACCATCCTGGAGGACTACAACGGTCCCGTCATCCAGTGTAGTTGTATGATCTTGAACTTCTTGCAGGTTCTCAAATAATCCGTCCATTTTTAGTCCGTAGAATATACCAACAGGTTGATTTTCCAATATGTAAACGGGCTCTTCTACCTCGGCGCCCGCTAACCTGCCAGCGGATATGGCCTTTATACCGCCCAAATCCGTAACATTGTTTTTATTGGTGAAGAAGTTAACTGTGGTTCGCCACTTAAATGTTCCCGACAGTACATTTGAACTCAGTTGCATTTCAAATCCCTTGTTTTCCAATGATCCCGAGTTTTTGGTTATGTCACTGATTCCCCTGCTTGGGGGCAAAGGGAATTCGAGCAACAGATCTTCTGTTTTTTTGGTGTAATAATCAGCGGTTAAAACCACTCTGTTTGCAAACACCCCAAAATCCAACCCAATGTTTATCTGTGCGGTTTTTTCCCATACCAGATCAGGGTTGTCCACACCCCTGGGTTCCAAACCCGTAACCGGTGTACCACCTACAGAATATCCTGTGCTTGCAAATGTGGCCAATGCACTGGCTGTTCCGATTTCCTGGTTCCCGGTTATACCCCAGCTTCCTCTTACTTTCATATTTGAAATAAATTCCACATTCTGCAAAAATGATTCTTCAGACAATCTCCATCCCAATGCAGCGGCAGGAAAAAATCCCCATTTATTTCCTTCGCTGAATTTACTTGAACCATCTGCGCGGGCAGTAAGGGTGAACAGATATCGGTTATCGAGTACATAATTGACTCTGCCCAGGAAGGATTGCATGGACCATTTCCATTTATTTGATGAGACTTCAGGTATTTGACTTCCTCCGCCCATGTCACTATTCTTTGGTATATCTGTCACAAATCCCCTGGCTGTCATTCTCCTTGATTCATACACTTCGGACTGGTTGGTAAAACCAGCGACTGCATTCAGGCTGTGAATACCACCGATGGTCTTGTTATACGACAGGGTGTTCTCATTCAGATAATTTACTTTTTCGTCATTCCTTGTAGTTGCCTGTCCCCCGGAAATGGCATCAACTTTACCGTATTGAGTATGAGATGACCAGTATATATCTCTTTTAGATCTGGTAACATCAGCCCCTCCGCTCATTTTTAAGATTAAACCATCTGCTATTCTATAGGACAGGTACAGGTTCCCAAGCAATTTATCAATGACCTGATTATCATCAAATTCATTCAATAGCAAGACGGGACTATCGCTATTTTCGGGAGGGGACCATGTTGTATTTACTCCAGCAGGTATATAATCAGCTGCATCAATTTTTTCCCTGACCATATAATTCCCTTCATCATCATAGGGAGGAATTATGGCAGGCCATGAAGAAACTTGTCGTGTCATACTCCTGGATTGTTCCTGGCCTCCTTCTGTGGCGGCCATATCCGATTCCACCCTGCTAGCAGAAAAGTTCATACCACCATGGAAACGTTCAGCAAAATCTCCCCCGA
Organism: Bacteroides sp.; assembly: GCA_011053095.1. GTDB lineage: Bacteria > Bacteroidota > Bacteroidia > Bacteroidales > SM23-62 > SM23-62. The sequence goes on along the minus strand of DRHS01000213.1, from coordinate 1,322 downwards.
CATTGGCCCTGATGGAGTATCTGTTAAACCCGGATCCTTTTACAATGCCTTCCTGGTCAAAATAATTTCCTGAAATGGCATACGTTGAACGGTCTCCTCCCCCTCTCATGGATAATTGATAATTCTGAATACTTGCCGTCCTGAGAATGTAATCCTGGTAATCAAAATTTTCCAGGTTATCAAGTTCTTGCTGTGTATAAACATTATCTTCATTAGGATTACCTGCTTCCCTTAAAACCTCGGCCCTTAGGTTTAAATATTCTCCATATTCCTTGGCCGTCGGAAGATCCAGTATCCTGTCTGCGGTCTGGGTCCCGTAATAGGCTTCAAATTCAATAGTACCCGTTCTTTCCTTTCCCTGTTTTGTAGTAATTAAAACCACTCCATTTGCTCCCCTGGAGCCATAGATCGCTGTTGCCGAAGCATCCTTCAATATTTCAATGGATTCAATATCTCCCGGATTCAATGAGGACAATACATTTAACGGCACAGATTGGGTGAATCCACTGCTTCGCGAATCCCCGCCCTTGTACAGATTATTGTTGTTGTATATGGGAAAGCCGTCAACTACGTAGAGTGGTTGATTGCCCCCTAAAATTGAGTTTCCACCACGGACCAAAACACTTATACCTGCTCCGGGCGCCCCGCTTGACTGGGTGACGGTAACACCCGCAGCTCTTCCCTGAAGGCCTTGCTCAAATGAGCTGATTGGTTTATCTTCAAACTCTTCTCCATCAATAGTAACAACTGATCCGGTCAAATCACTTTTCTTTACGGTTCCATATCCTATCACAACTACTTCTTCCAGACCATATACATCCGCTTCCAGGGCAATGTCGATAACCGTCTGGTTCCCGACAGTTATTTCCTGAGTAAGGTACCCCACATATGAGAAAACCAGTACCGAGGTAGGATCCTCAGCTTCAACAGTGTATTGTCCCTCCAGGTTTGTAACTGCTCCCCTGGTGGTTCCCTTTATCACAATACTAACACCGGGCAAAGGTTCCCCGCTTTCATCGCTTATTGTACCTGTAATCGATTGCGATTGGCTGAAAATCGATTGCGTACCTACGATTAACGCAAATAGGAAAATTTGTTTTATAATCCATTTTTGTGCCATATTCGTCATTTTTAGTTATTGGTTTAATAGATTTAGTTCTTTAATTGCAATATATTCTTGAGTCCGCTCCGATAACCCCCTTTTTCAAACGACGGAGAATACTGTATTCTCGGAATTTGATAAATGATGTGGCAATATTGCCGATAAATATGATTTTAACGCAAAATAGAACCCCGTGTAGAGTGATTTAAGTGCATATTTT
>DRHS01000212.1 GCA_011053095.1 Bacteroides sp. | reverse complement strand
TTGGTTTTACAAGACCATAGGACGAATAATCACTAAATATTATCCCAACTTCTTAGGCGTAGAACTTTGAGGATGTATCATTTAAAGTAAAAGTTGGGATAATAAAAAAGTTGGGATAAGAACCATTATCCAAATGTTGTGATAACCTGGCTGAAAGAGATATCAGGTCTGTAAAGGTTAAACAGAAAATATCAAATGGCTTCCGCACGGTTTCCGGGGCAGAAATCTATGCCCGTATTGAAGGGTTTGTATCTACAGCCAGGAAACACAACAAGAAAGTCTTCTCCGAAATATGCAATACTTTTGAAGGACATAATTTTATCACTCAAGAATACCCAGCTAAATAATTACCTTTCCCGGGATAAATAATTAAAAAGAAGCCAAGGGGAAAGCCCGACCAGTAAAGGCATGTCTTTACGAGAGGCAGCTGTCTAATAAGATTTTAATGTAATTTCATCTATCCAGAAAGCATATCCGTCCGGATTCCAGACATAAACCGAGATCAAATCATCCGGCCTGATGTCTCTGTATTCAATTTCAGCTAACAGGAATGCCTTATACCATGTCTGACCCGGAATATAAAATTTTTCAAATCCCTCGGCAACATACTCTATAATCTCTCCTCCCCTGTTAACCTGAAAAACCAGATAGGAATTAATTTCTGATTCGCTTTTAACAGCTACAGAAACGAATACAGCCTTTTTCGGAGACTTTATGAAATCAGAGTAATTGTTCCGATATGTTGAGCTGAAAGACATATTGGTATCAAACCTGAAACTTGTACTGCCTGAAAATGAAACCAGGGAATCCATTGCCTCAGGTTTCAGATTCCACAAAGGGACTTCTCCTTCAAATCCATTGAATGATTCAATGTTTTGTTTCTGTTCCTTTGGATTCCTGGTTGCCAAAATCCAATAGGCATTGCCCATATTGTTGATCTCAGATATACCGGGATAATAATCCTCAATTATGTAATCGACGAAAGGATATCGTATTTTATTTACGTGACCATAGAACAGATGATCCTGTTCATCCTCTTCAAGTAATGAGATTAATTCTGCAATATCTTCTCTTACATCAATACTTACCAGTTTAGTATCTGAACCCGGATCTGTGATCTCGGAAGGCCTGTCAACGTTAAGGATCTGCAAGGCAGATTCCATATTGCCGTTGGACTCCTGTTTGATTTTCGACTTCAGCTTTTCGTAATACCTGGAGTCTTCCTGCCGGACAATACGAATCCCCAGAAATATCAGGGATAATGCTACCAGTAGAGCCAGGGAAAGAAAAAATGCATCCTTTTTCCCTGTACGGAGGGAGGAAACTGCTAAAAACAATATCAGTCCCAGCCAGGAGACAATACTGATCCATGCGAAATATATTACCCTGTCCGGGGAGAACCTGAACCGGATATCATGTTTTCCTTTTTCGATCTTTACAGCCATAAAGGTTTCATTTACCCTGATCACCTCAAGTTTTTTATCATTATCAATCACTTCCCAATCCGGATGGTAATTCTGCAGGCAAACAAGGTAGCCTGGGTTATCGATAGCGAGTCGCACTTCAAACCCGTTATTGTCGAAATCCATGATTCCTATGTTCCGGCTGGAGTAAGGGTTAATGGAGGCAGTGTCCACAATGCCCATTTCTGAGATTTCATTGGCCATAAACAGAAGCGGATTATCTATGATAGCATCATAGGTCCCATTCCTGAGAGCATTGCTCTGATTTATATATCCATAGTCAGATCTTCCGTCAGAGGATGGCAGTTTATGATAAACACCGAGGTTCTTCCATAGACCAGGGATTGTGGGATTCAGATTTGCATCATTATTTTCGGAGGAATTAACGGCAAGTGAAGGAATGGGATAAGTAGAAGGAAGAACCTTAAAACTTTTATTTATTCTCCCGGGATGAAAATCTGTGATTACGGTGGAATTCGCATTTAACTGGACGGAGATGATCAAATCCGCAGATAAAAGAAGCAGAACGAGGAGTGAAAAATTTGCCCGGCCTATTTGTTTCTGTCTGATAATAAATGCCATTAGAAGCAGGACGGAAACCGCAATACAGCCTTGAAGAAAAATTCTTTCTTTGATACCAGCCTTGTTCAGAAAGAATGTCCAGTCCTCCGAAAATATCTCCCTGAAGTTCCATTCATCTATCATGAATAAAACGGATACATTAACAGCCAGAAGGACAATGGAAAATCCAATCACAAAATTAAAGAATCTTGCCCGTATCCTTAAATCCCTGAAAATTATTTCAAGTGCATGCCCGGAAACGATCAGAAAAAAGAAAATATAGAACAAACGAAACAATGATGAAAACCTGAAAAGATCCATGAAAGGCAAAACCAGCAGCCATTTCCGAAAAGGAAATACTTCTGCCATGGATAACAGGAGAAAGAAAATGCCAATAAGCGTATAATACCTGATTTCTCTGGGAATTTTTTTTATGGTATTGATAAAAATCAACAATACCAGGGAACAAATACCAAAGTAACTATTCAGCATAGAGAAGTCAGTACCCCAGAAATCCATGTCATTTTTTGCAGTGGCAAGGGGATAAATGAATGATAATAGTGCTTTTGGCGGCATTGATCCCATTAATATTCCGCCTGCCTCATCCGCATATTCCAGTCCCCCTCCCCTTGTCACTAATGGAGCAACATAAAATGCCGAATATATGGCGACTGCGCTGAGAACTAAAAATACGGCGACAGATGCCATCAGAAATAAGGTTTGCTTTTTCAGCAAATCATATTGCCTATTCCTGATTGAAACGCTGAGGTAATAAATAAGATAGCCACCAAGCAAATACCCAGTTGAAATGAAAAGTCCCGGATAGCCACCTGTCAGCATCAGGAACAACACCAGTGAGAGCTTCATGCTAACACTGGTCCCGGGATTGCTTTGTAACCTTGTAAAATAATAGATTACCCAGGGAAACCAGGCAGCACTGACCACCCAGGTCATATGCTGTGCATTCCCTATGAAAAAGCCTGAAAACATATATGCAACAGCCAGGACAATGCGGGTTACACGTGAAAACTGTTTTGATTCTCCTATTTTATAAAGGCCTATCCCGGCTATATATAAATGCATCAGGAATTCGAAATGCACTGTATTCAGGTTGTACCTGAAAATAAAGCCAAGCAGCCAGCTAATAGGATACCATGTGGCGGGATCTCCCATTTGCGAAAACCCGGAATTAACAAATGGATTCCATAATGGCAGTTTTCCGTTGTTCAGAGCTTCTGTAACGAAGTTATTATTGGGAAGATAAAGGTCCATTATATCCCACTTCATCATCGCCTGTCCAAAAACCAGTTGCCACATGCCTGTCAGCAGTACACCCAGGATGATTAAGTAATCAATGTATTTAGAACTCTTACCCATTTATAAGTCAGTCAGGGAACAATGGAAACACCGAAACTTCTAAATTAGGGAATTCGGGCATATATCGTATAAGCCACCATATTTATCCAATAACTTCGAAGGACACAACTTCATAAAAAGGTAGCATGCCCTTGTAAACAGTTACTCCAAAAGTTATAAACGCTGGCTCGACTACGCCCGTTACCATGCTATCCTTGCCTCAATAGCAGACCAGACAGAAGATATCCTCAATACAGTACTTATCTCCATGCTCGAAAAACCCTCGGAAAAAATTCAGGAGCTCCTTCAGAAGAAATCAAGCCAGTACACAGAGCTCGACTTTTACATCCTCCTGATGATAAAGCTCAATGCCCATAGCAAAACCTCTCCCTGGGACCTGGAGATCGTCGACCAAGAATACGACAGTCAGGATACCGAGCTGATTATGCTGCAGAAATACCACCAATCCTTGGAGATAATGGACAGCCTCGAGATCGGCCAGGAAAAAGATATCTTTTCCTGGAAATTCTTTCCTGTTTTCCGAAAAAAACACCCATTTTAGAAATTAGCTTCGATCTTTTCTCTTAGCCTATGATAGACAGTTACAGTAACCATAAAATAAAAATAGCCTAAATGCTTGTGTTTTAATCAAATATGCTGTTTTCTCTGTGCGCCCTATTGAGCACGACCGGGAAAACCGTATTTTCCTCTGATTGTTATGGTCTCCACTGCGGCTGTGTGTTCCGGATCAGGTAGTTTACTAAATGTTGCGATCAAATGTTCATTCTGTCAGGCGCTGGTAGGCCCGGTCAACCACAATGTCCAGGGCTTCGACATTGCTGATATCATTACGGTTTGCATACCGCTTAATATCCCTTATAAGCCTGCGTTCCTTCCTCAAATTATAGAGTACGTATTCCCTGCCTTCCTCTTCATTCATCTCAAGCAGCCTCTCATCTTTCCCGATAATCGGGTAATAAACATAGATGCCCTTCCGTGCCAATTCATAATCCGGTTCAGAAAGGTTCTGCCAGTAACCGTAACGGTCATTAGCCCTAAGAAATATGGTCCAATAGGAAGTTTTGGTCATCCCCACGTGGTGGATTAACACTGCTTTGTACTGGTAAGTCTGGAAAATATTCAGAAAAACCAGGAAGGTAAATATCCAACCCAGGATAATCCGCCTGATTCGCAATTGCTTTCTGGCTGCCAAAATCAGTGCAGCCAGGGGAATGGCCATTAGCCCAGACATATCAATCATGGATCTCATACCGAAGCATCCACCATACCACCAGGACCACCAGGAACTTAGCACATAAATCACAATCACTATGTATACAAGCAGGGGATAGAATAATCCTCTATGCATCCGGGAAAGGGGAATAAAGCCCAGCCCGGCGAATAGCATTATCGGGGTATAGAGGAACCAGCCCTTGCGATAGGATATAAGAAAATCAAGTATGTGGGGATTCCCAAAATAAAAGGCAGATCCGACCGTGTTGTAGGAATTATATAGGTACATCCCGGTAACCTCTTTCCAGTATAGGAATTGGGGAATCCAGGGGACCAGGAATGCTGCCAGCATGAGGACTATCAGGGGTGTGGATCTCAGAAGAAACCTTAGTCTTACCCATAATCCCTTTAGGTTACCTACTCCCCAGAATGTGATTGGAACCAGAAGGAGTACATTCGAAGGACGGATAAGGACAATCAGACCATACAGAAATCCCAGGAGCAGGCTTCGTTTCCAGTCCGGACTGTCATACCATTTGGTCACGACCAGGAACAACGCACAGATCAACGAAAAACTGTAGGAATGTGAAAGAGCAGCCTCATGTGTGCTGTAGTAGTAAAGATTGGTCCCGATCCCAATCAGTAACATACTCAGAGCAGTAACGCCAGGCGGGAAATAGCGGGATAATAACTTCCAAAGACAATATAGCCCAAGTGCCAGGTAAAATAGGGCACTGAATACGAGGAAAAACTGATATATTGACTGAAAACCATCCTGCGGTTCATTGAATACCGGGGCCAGGGTATGGGCTATAAAAAAGAATGGGGCGTAAAGGTAAGACATCCCCATGGAGGTGATAATCACATTCTTCCCGATTTCGGTCTCCTGGTACCAGAATTTATTATCATTCACGAAATCAGGGTTTTTTGTGAAGTCAAAGCTGAGGTCATGGTAAATAAAAACGGCCGGCAAGTAGGCATAATAGGAAATGATATCCCATTTAATGACTCCGCGTATCGGACCTTCATCCCTTATCCAGTTCCGGTGCGTAAAATTCGAACCGAGATAAAAAATAAGGAGGAAAATTATTACTGCTCTTGGAGTTTCCCCTGAGTTAATAAAACTCATGAATTTGCTGGATTTCATTGTAAAATAGGTTTACATTATAAAGATAAACAATGAATTCATATATTAGAGATTCCGTGTGGATCAGCGGGAAAAATGTCTAAATTCATCCCTATGGCAATACTTAGAAATCTTTACAAATCCCTTTCTCCGAAATACCAGAATCTTTACCTTGACTACCGGGTCAATTTCAGTCCACGTTACGGACATGGGAAGCCCCCGCATGAGGGTTTGTTCAATATCATCAGTGAGGGGAGGGAGCGTTATAAGGATACCCTCGAAAAGGCATTTCGCTATATAACCCAGATCCAGTCGATCAAAAAAAGAGGTGAGGAAGAAAATTCCGGAATGCCTGCATGGAACAATGGATTTTTACCCGGACTGGACATAATCGGGATCTATACTATGTTAGCTGAGATCAACCCATCACACTACGTTGAGGTAGGGTCCGGAACTTCCACAAAAGTTGCCTATAAATCAAAAAACGATAATGCACTTAAAACAGAAATAATATCCATTGATCCTTACCCGCGGACAGAGATTGACAGCCTAGCCGATAAAATTATCCGGCAACCGTTTGAAGATATTGATTCAGATTTTCTGCTCAGCCTGGAAGCAGGAGACATTTTGTTTATTGATAACTCACACCGGATCCTTCCTAATTCCGACTCTCTTGTATTCTTCCTGGAAGTGCTTCCTACATTAAAAAAGGGAGTCATCGTTCACCTTCACGACATATACCTGCCTTATGATTACCCTCAGGATATGTGTGACCGTTATTATTCCGAGCAGTATGGTCTTGCGATGTACCTGCTTGCCAATCCTGAAAAATTCCAAATCCTGCTCCCTAACTATTTCATCTCCGTGGACCAGGAATTAAGTATGATCCTTGATCTCTTTTGGAAACATCCCAATCTTCAAGGAGTGGAACGGCATGGCGGGTCATTCTGGCTGGAGATAAACCAATGAAATGATCATGAACAATTTCATGAATAAGCTACAGAATAAATCAAACGTATATTAAAACTGGAAGTAGATAAATGGCTGCAGCTCGGAGGTCTGGGTCTGATAGATCAAAAAAACAAGCACCGCGATCAGAATTATTTTAGTCCAGTGAGGAATACGGATGAACCAGTTCATATAACTGTCTTTCCATTTTGAAGGCCACCAGTGCAGGATGTATCCGAACAGCAATACGCTGAACACAAGTTTATAGGATCCCATCACCTGGGGAACGACCCTCAGATCCATATTATGTGTTAGTTGGTAAAGCATGGCATTTACCCGGTCCATATCATCGGCCCGGAACCAGATGCGGGTAAAGGTTATAAAGTTGAATGTCAGGAAGATCTTCCAGATGTGAACGAAAATGTTTTTTCGGTGTTCCCAGGGACTGATTTTTCTCCAGAATTTATAGATGATCAGTCCAATACCATTCAGTCCGCCCCAGACTATAAATTTCATGTCTGCTCCGTGCCAGAGTCCACCCAGAAGCATAGTCAGCATCAGATTGATATTTGTCCGGAGTTTTCCATAACGGTTTCCACCGAGAGGGATATACAGATAATCCTTGAGCCAGGAAGAAAGCGATATATGCCAGCGCCTCCAGAAATCTCCCAGGTTCACTGCTTTGTATGGGGAATTGAAGTTTTTAGGAAGCCTGAATCCAAACAGCAGCGCCACCCCGATCGCAATATCGGTATAGCCTGCGAAATCGCAATAGACCTGAAGGGAGTATCCGTACAATGACATCAGATTTTCAAATCCTGTATACAATGTCGGAGTCTCGAATACACGATCAATGAAATTTACGGCGAGATAATCGCCGAGAACCATTTTCTTGAACAGGCCTTTCATTATCATCCATATAGCAAATCCGAACTCTTCCCTTGACAGGGAATATTTGGCATAAAGCTGGGGCACAAATTCCGAGGCCCTGACTATGGGACCGGCAACCAGTTGTGGAAAGAAGGAGACATAAAATCCAAAATCAATTATATTTCTTACCGGTTGACACTTTCCCCGATAAACATCCACGACATAGCTAATTGTCTGGAAGGTGAAAAATGAGATCCCTACTGGTAGAAAGATCACCGAAGCGTCAAAATGCGAACCACTGACCTGGTTCGACCATAAGGCCATGTAATTTACAACCTCAAGTCTTGTATTGAGAACCTGATTAAAGGTGTCTGTAAAGAAGTAGGCGTATTTGAAGTAGGAAAGGACAGCCAGATTAATTGTTACACCAAGGGCCAGCATTGCCTTTTTCCAGGTCTTGTTTTTGAAATAAAATACAGCCTGTCCTATATAATAATTGGAAAAGGTCGAAAAAATCAGAAGCAGGAAGAATAACCCGCTTGTTTTATAATAGAAAAAAAGGCTGATCAGGAGAAGATAGGAGTTCCGAAGTCCTTTCTGCTTGTAAATCATCGAATATACTGCCATGTTGATAAGCAGGAATCCCCAGAAGTACATCCTGGTGAATAGCAATGGGGCATCCTGGTTATAAAGGAATATGTCTGGCAGGAGATTCATTTGAGGGGCGGGATGTGAATTGTCTGATCTATATAATCATCATACGATTTTAAAAAAGCATTGAAGAACAGGTCACCTTTTAAAAGGTATCCCTTCCTGGTAAAATGGATTCTGTCTCTCTTTGCCAGCCCGAACCGCTGCCAGACGATGATGGAATTCAGTCCCCCCATAATCGTATAAAAATCCCACACTCCACAATTATGCTCCTCTGCAAGATCCATAATTATGTCCCTGACTCTGGCGGTATTCTTATTGGTGTACCTCCTGTAAAGATAACTATCATTGGGAACTGTAAGAAGAATTCCGGCATCCGGCAGGGCTGAACGTATGCTGCGAATCAGGCTGTCATAGTTCTGACGGTAGGCATGGGAATCAAAATACCTTGTATATGCATCATTGGTTCCAAGGGAAAGGATTACCAGATTGGGACTAATTGCCCTTAATTGTTCCGGCATTAGTGAACAGCGCAGGAAAGAAGGAAGTTTTGCACCGTTGACCCCGATTGAATGATAAACCAGTCCCGGATCATCGGTTTCAAGGCTTATTCCTAATAATGTAAATCTCTGCTGCGCTTTTGATGTTTTACGCAAGGTAATCTGGAGCCGGTCAGTATACTCATCCAGCATCCAGGTAATGCTTCCCGGCTGGTCCATGATGGTGTCCTGCACACCCGCCGGGGTTTCAATACTGCAATTATAGGAAAGACTGTCATCAAGGAAAAACATTCTCACCCGGTTGAAATCATATTTTATGGGGTTATTCTCGGGAAAACTTATACTAATAGTTGCTGTAGTATCCCGGGTGCTGACTGAGAACCCTGTAAGTCCCAGTAGACAATTCCTGTCTCTCTGTGTATTCTTGCAGGATGTCCACCTGCCCCGGTAGGATACATTATAATTAGAGGGATTGTTGGTTTTTGCGACTGAATATGGAAAAATCAATCCCCTGCCGGCATTACTTCCGGGCTGAAAAGTTTGAAGTCTCTGCCTCACACGGTCGGAGTAAATATCTGCCTGTAAATGCGATCCGCCAATATGCACAACAGACAACTGTCCATCCCCGATTTTTACAATTTTGTAAAAATCATCAAGAAAAGCATGCCATAAAATACTGTCGCCAGGGAGTGAAATATAGTTGGAATCGTAATAAATAAAATCATAATCGGGAATTTCGTAGGGGTATTCCTGAGATTGGGAATGAACGGAAATATTGCAGATCAGTATGGGGATAAAAAGTAAAATATATCTATTGCCCGGAGCTGACATATGCGTTGTAATCGTGTATTAAAGCATTGTAAAACATCTCGGCAAGTACCCTCGCTCCTTTTTCGTTAAAATGGACAAAATCAGAGGTAGCCAGGGGAGGTTGTGCAAAGACCCAACTGGGCATTGAATTATAGCCTCCCATCGCACTGTACATGTCCCAGAATGCACAGTCAGCCCGGAATGAAGCACTCCTTAAAGCATCCCTCACATTTTCCAGATTTGGATAGGAAACAAATTTATCTTTCTCCTTCATCGACATGTCCGCTACACCGATAACGATAATTGACAGGTCAGGTACCAGGGATTTCAAGGTAACAAGTTCCCTGTAGAACCATCGTTCATAATAGGTATAATTATCTGTAATATAAGGAACTACGTTACCTCCGAATTGCAGAAGCAGGAGTTTTACATTTAGACTGTCATACATTTGCCTCAGCATATCGGGATCAATCCTGCTGAATAATAGTCCCGCGCTACCCCGCATTGGTATATTATCCACACTTAATCCACTTTCAGGATCAAGAGCTATCCCATAAAAATCAGGACTGCATACGGATTTGAATTTAATTGTAAGTTCTTCGGGGGATTCTTCGAAGCTCCAGGACTTGGTTTGCAATCCCTCTGAGGATTCAAGATAATCCGCATCAAAGAGTTGACCATCCGTATACACCTCAAAGAATACCGGGCTGCTTGCATTTCCGTAATAGAGTATGCAATTCTTAAAGATCCGTGATCTGTAGAATGATCTTTTAGATTGCTTCAGGGAGATCCATGCCTCTGACACTGTAGTATCGGTTTCAAGGCTATCGGGGTAGTCCGAAAATCTTGCAAAACTACCAAGTGCACCGTAGACGTTATGTTGAAGGGTACTGTCTACCTTTCCGAAAGCTGTATAGCGCCGCCAGTTATCGGAAGCGGTATGACGAAGTGATATCTGGTACCCGTACAGGGAAACGGGAGGTTGCATGCCGATTCCGGATCCTCCGAACTGATCCTGGAGTTTATACCGTATAAAAGAGGTCATCCGGTCCCCTTCAATCTGGGAATCACCGTAATGCATAATCCTGAGTTTATCACCCGAAGATTTCAACCAGCGCAATTTGCGAAAGAACGGATACAACAATGTACTGTCCCCTCCCGGGTACTCGATTGGGTATACCAGAACTTTCAGACTGTCCTCGTTTACACGTACCGTATCCTGTAACAGAGTCTCATCAACCGGGTCTTCAAGCATGGCAAGATATGTCGAATCATTTATTGCCTGGCTGCTGCTAAGGATTGCAGATATGTCTGCATACTGAATGCTGTCGGAACCCAGGATCTCCTCCAGGGTTATAAATTGAAGAGTGATGCGGTCATTGATCCTGATCCCTTCCCTGGGGAAGAAGATTGAAACCAGGAAAAGAATGGCCAGCACAGAAAAAACAAATACCAGAATTCTTGGTGGTTGCACAATGATTATCCTTTGGGCCTGATCCTGATTACCATGCCCGGTTTAATATCATTCCCGTTATCCAGACCATTAATCTTAATCAGATCACTATCTGTTACTCCTTGATATTTCTTTGCAATCTCCCAGAGTGAATCTCCAGATTTAATGGTATATAAAATATAGTCTCCATCCCTTCCGGGAAGGTCAGCTGCAGGCTGAGAAGCAGCTTCTGCCACTTCCTTGCCGATGCTCCGTTGTTTCTCGGCAAAGCTCATAGAATCAACCTTCTTATAATTATCCAGTTTACTTTTTGGAACAAATACGATCAGTTTTTTGCCGGTCCGGATGGTTGATCCGTAAATATTATTCCAGTATTTAAGATCCGAGAGCCTGACATTGTACCATTCCGAGATATAACCCAGATTATCGCCCGACTTTATAGTATACGTCAGTTTTGCCATATTGGCAGAGGGAGCCTGAGGTTGGTAGTTTGACGTATAATAGGAAGGGGATTTTGTGAGTTTCTTCGGGTTGAAGTAGACCGAATCCCTGAATGCAAAAATGGAATCTTCAAGTTCTATGAATTGCATTGAATATTCCACCGGTATCTGTAAGGCGTACGGTCTTTCCTTGCCCGGGATAATATCCCATTTGTACTGCGGGTTTATATCCCGGAGCATTTTTTTTGAGATGCCCAGGACATGTGAAACCTGGTCGAGATGGAGGTTATCCTGTATCATAATTGTATCGACAGGCAGGGGGAGTTCAAGCGGCCGGGCACACAAACCATGTTCCTTGTAATAATTCATGGTATAGGTGGCTGCAACAAAAGCCGGAACATGTCCTCTTGTTTCTCTGGGCAGGTAATAATAGATATCCCAAAAATCTCTTTTCCCTCCAGACCTTCGAATTGCACGGTTAACATTACCGGGTCCGCAGTTATATGCAGCGATAACCAATAACCAGTCGCCGTAAATCCCATATAAATCCTTCATGAACCGCGCGGCCGCATGTGTTGCTTTAAACGGGTCCCTGCGTTCATCAACCATACTGTTTATGGTAAGTCCGTACATCCTCGCTGTCCCATACATAAACTGCCATATACCGGTTGCTCCGGCTTTTGAAACCGCCCTGGGATTCAGGGCAGATTCAATAATGGAACAATACTTTAGCTCGAGTGGAATACCGTAATAATCAAATATTTCTTCAAAGGCAGGAAAATAGTAATCTGACAGACCAAGCAAAATCTCCACCAGCTCTCTTCGTTTCCCCGTGTAAACATGAATATAGCTTCTTACATGCTTATTATACGTCAGACTTACCATGGACGGCAGCCTGGACAGTCTTTCAATATAAACTGAATCAGGGTATTGGGTATTGATTGAATCCGATTCTGCAAGGCAGGCTGAGTCCGGTTCCTCTGCCAAACTGTTTTCTATATACCACAGGTTCACCAGGCTGTCAAGATTATTTTCGAAAGAATTGTAGAGCTGCTCTATTTCCAGGCTATCTGATAATGTAAGATTATCAAGCCGGACCGTAACAGTATCTGAAGCAGCATAATTAATCTGATCAGGCTGTAAAAGTAATATCAGCAACAGGGTAAATATCGATCTGCTTGGCATAGTAAGAGAATAATAAAGGACAAAATAAGGGATTTCTAAAAACTTAGGCAACAACGCAGCCCGAAAGTACCAGAGTTTCTTCCGGCAAGAGGTGCAGTTGTCAAAAAAACAGTCTGATCAAACATCACCGGATCAACCGTCAGGCTGATGTCTTCGCTGATATCATAATCGATCAGGTGGGCATCTACACTTGCATCGACGATCTGGATGGCATAAAATCCTGCCGTAAGTATTATGAACAGGTTCTTATATCTCAGATGTGAGTCCTTGTACCACTCCACCTCCTTTAGTGTTCTGCCCTCATATTCGTCCACTCCATTTTCGGTCATGTATTTATATATATCAAAAAAATAATCGTATTGTCTGGAATTCCAGACAGCGGAATATCCTAAAGCCCCCAGTCCCCCATAAACAATCGGCAGCTTCCAGTATTTTCTATTATAAACCTGTCCCATCCCTGGAAATACAGCAGATAACATGGCTGCCTTTCGCGGCGAATGATCTGTAAAAAATGTATCTACGCTGACTGTATCAGCATCAACTATCTCGAATGAAGGTTCATCCTGTGCCTGCACATGCAGGCAGAAGAATGCCATAATGAAAAGCAAGATGGCGGTGTGGATTCTTATTTTTCCTTTTGTGAGCAGGCGGTTGAGTATTATTTTTCGCTTTTACGATCAAGTATGGTGAGGATCTTCTCCAGATCCTGGTCTGATGCAAAAGGTATAACGATACGGCCGGATCCTTTATTGTTCCTGCGAAAATCTACCTCCGTATTGAAAAAACTGGACAGTTGTTCCTTTAATTCATTGTATTCGGAAGTCGGAATGCTGTTTTTTTCATTTGTCTCCCTGGGACCCCTGGCATTATTTGTCCTCCGTACCAGATCTTCAACCCGTCGGACGGATAGATCATCCTTGATGATTTTCTGAAAGATCTCCAGTTGTACATTGGGATCAGGTACATTAACAAGAGCACGGGCATGTCCCATACTGATCAGACGATCGCGGATACCCAGCTGTAATTCAGCAGGAAGCTTAAGCAGACGCAGGTAGTTGGCGATTGTAGATCGCTTCTTTCCCACCCTCTCACTCAGGTTTTCCTGTGTAAGCTTAACTTCCTCAATGAGTCTCTGGTAACTTATAGCTACTTCAATAGAATCCAGGTCTTCTCTCTGAATATTCTCAACCAGCGCCATCTCCAGCATGTTCTGGTCTTCCGCTAATCTAACATATGCAGGAATGGATTCCAATCCCGCCATAATTGCCGCCTTAAACCTGCGCTCGCCCGTAATTAACTGGTAAGCATCTCCGTTAATTTTTCGCACTGTGACAGGTTGTATGATACCTATCTCACGAATTGAGCTGGACAACTCCCTTAGTGATTCTTCGTCAAATGTTTTCCTGGGTTGAAACGGATTCGCCTCGATCTTATCGATATCAATCTCATTAATTGCAGCGGCTGGTGCTATATTCCCCTTATCGGCATCTTCGATAAGCGCTCCCAAACCTCTCCCTAAAGCATTTTTTTGAGCCATATTCCTGATTTATTCAATTATCTTCTCTACACTCTTAATGAGGGTCTTATCATTCTTTTGCATCAGCTCCCTGGCAAGGTTCAGATGAGAGATAGCACCTTTGCTGTCGGCATCGTAAAGGATGGCAGGTTTGCCGAAACTTGGAGCTTCCCCGAGCTTTATATTGCGCTGGATGATGGTCTCAAATACCATTTGCTGGAAGTGTTTTTTCACCTCGTCCACGACCTGATTCGAAAGTCGAAGCCTGGAATCATACATTGTCAGCAGGAACCCCTCGATTTCCAGATCAGGATTCAGTCGGTTCTGTATGATCTTGATCGTATTCAGCAGCTTTCCCAGTCCCTCAAGAGCAAAATACTCGCACTGAACCGGTATCATCACGGAATCAGCCGCTGTTAAGGAATTCACTGTAATCAGTCCGAGAGAAGGTGAACAATCGATCAATAAGAAATCATAGCTGTCTTTAACCTGTGATATCACCTTCCTGAGCATTTTCTCGCGTTTTGGCAGGTTCAGCAATTCAATTTCCGCACCCACCAGGTCTATGCTTGAAGGAAGGATATCAAGTCCATCGATCTCCGAATTCAGGATGATATTGGATGGATTAACCTCATCCACAAGGCATTCATATATGCTGGTTTTGATATTCTTTGTATCGAATCCAATCCCTGATGTGGCATTCGCCTGCGGATCAGCATCCACGATAAGAACTTTTTGTTCCAGCACCGCCAGGCTGGCTGCCAGATTGATAGTAGTTGTTGTCTTTCCAACCCCTCCTTTTTGGTTTGCAATAGCTATAACTTTTCCCATGTCCCAAAAGTAATAACTTCTTCAGCATCGCTATATTTTTCATGGAATCTTATTGTAAACATTTTCCCATACAGTTGTTAACACCTTATTAACACAGTTTAAATGCCTATATATGAGCATTATACCATATTTTGTTTTATCGTATATAAAATATCTTTATAGTTATTTCAAATTTACTCAGGGAGCAATAATCCCGGGTAAAAGTCATTTCTTTCCGTGCATCGTTTTTTTTTTGGATATTTGAATCTATTACATAACTCTGAAATAATGAATAAGTCCAGGGAAAATGACACTTCCTCTCAATGGCTGGTTGTTGTAAATCCTAATGCCGGCAGGCGTAAAGGCCTTCTGGACTGGGAAATGATATCCGGGCACCTCAGGCGCCAGGATCTTGATTTTACCTCCGTTTTTACAGAATGCGCCGGTCATGCAACCGAAATCGTTATTGAATCAATTGAAAAGGATGGTTATCAGAAAATTGTTGTGGTAGGTGGTGATGGCACCATGAATGAAGTTGTAAATGGTATTTTCAGGCAAAAGCGATTCAAAACAACTGATATTTCCCTGGGCATGATCACAGTGGGTACAGGCAATGATTGGGGAAGGATGTTTGGTATTCCGTCTGATTATGAGAAAGCAGTAAAGATTCTTACACAGAACCAGACTTTTATCCAGGATGCAGGGATTGTCAGGTATTGCAATGAAGATGAACCGGGGAACAGATATTTTGTCAATATCGCAGGTATGGGATTCGATGCCGAGGTGACCCGTAAGACGAACCGCGCGAAAGAAAAAGGCAAAGGCGGAGTTTTTCTATATTTTTTCAACATTTTCACCAGCCTTGTCAATTACCGACATGTTGAGGCGCTTATCAACGTTGACGGACTTAATATGGAGAACAAGATCTTCAGCATGTGCGTAGGGATTTGCAAGTACAATGGAGGGGGTATGATACCGGCCCCGAATGCCATCCCTGATGACGGTTTGTTTGATCTGACTGTTATCCGGAAGCAAAGCAAAGCCAATATTATACTCAGCATGAAAAGGCTTTACAACGGTACCATCGATAAGCATCCAAAAGTTGACAGTTATACGGGCAAATCCATCCGGATTGAATCGAAGGACACGATCAGGCTTGAGACTGATGGAGAAACCCTTGGGCACACGCCAATTGAATTCCGGATTATTCCAAAAAGTATAAAAGTGCTTACAAACAATTTTTCAGTTCAAAACTCGCCCTGAAGGGATATCTCAAACAGCTTCGGCCAGTACTTTCCGGTTACGTACAAGACTCGTTTTTCCGGGTTCCAGGCAATTCCGTTAAAAACATCGATCCTCCGTTGCCGTTCTTCCTGGGGAAGAATTCCCTTCATATTCAGTTTACCGGTAACCCTTCCCGACAGAGGATCAATGATTACGATTTCCTCTTCTCCGTATATATTTGCAAAGATCTTTCCTTCGATATATTCAAGCTCATTCAGTCGGGTTACAGGATTCATATTATCATAAATCTCAATTTGCTTCAACTCAGTAAAATATTCTGGATCCATAAAATAAATCCTGTGTGACCCATCGCTCATGATGAGATTCACACCGTCATGTGTAAGTCCCCATCCCTCCTTATTCTCGTAATAAACCTTTTGTATCCGCTTGAAATTTTCCTTTTCGTAGACAAAGCCAACCTGTGACTTGTAGGTAAGCTGATATATTTTGTCATTCAGAATGGCAATTCCCTCACCAAAAACATCATCCGGCAGGTTAAGTACCCTTTCGGGTTCACCGGAACTGATAACCATTTTACGAAGAGAGGATCCAGCATACTGACCCGTTCCCTCGTACAGATAACCATCCTCATAAACAAGTCCCTGCGTATAAGCACCTACATCATGCGGCCATGTATTCAGAATCCTGTAATGAATGTATTGGGGAACAATATCAGACAGAATAATGACATCTGTATTATGGAATTCCTTTCTTCCGTCTGCATAATAGCTGACTATCCGTACAGGTTTTGTTCCCATACTCAGATCTTTGCTGCTGTACATATATTCATATGGATCCTGGTATGCCGTATGGATCCGGCTCCCATCCAGATAGAATTCCATAGAATCAATCGCCGGCAGGGTATCCGTTATCCGTTCAATACGAATCGGGATATTGTCTCCCAGCTTGAATTTCTGGTTGCTCGCCGGACTCTCCACTTTTGTACCGGTTATCCTGACTGGTTTTGAACCTGCTTCCTTATGGGCAGAACTAGATTTTGGCTGAAGATTCTTTCCGCAGGACGAAAGAAAAATTATAATAATTAAGGATAATTTAAAGGTCGTATTAATTTCCGGAAACAGATTTCCTCTACGGTAGAATACCCTGAGGAGTCCTGAATGTTTATATTCAGTTTTTTTGAAATACATTTCAGCGACTTCTGAATAAACCTTTTTTCTTTTTTCTTGCAGCATTTTCTGCCTGAATTCTTTTTAACTCTTTTACCTTTTCAGCATCATCCGGATTAAGCATTTGCCAAACAGCACTCCAACCAGGAAATCCACCAATGTTCCGGTCGTCGATAAAAAGATCCGCATCTATTTTCCGTGATATGGATTCATCATAAACTTCCTCAGGAAAGCTTTTGTTTACCGCATAAAACTCGACATCCCTATCCCTGCAGAATTCAACTGCATCATCCAATTCCTTGCCACTTCGGTAGGTCCACAATATCAATTGGTGTTTTTGTTTTTGTAATTCACGCATGGTTTCGAATGCGAAAAGATTTTCCTTCCCAATTGCAGGATATTTGTGTTCCACAATTGTACCATCAAAATCAATAGCAATTTTCATATAATATCAATTAACCTATATGAACCGGAAAACCCAGTTCTCCTGTCTGAGTCGTCTGAGTTCATTTTATTGGTGTTGCATTTTTCAGATGTAAAAATACAAATAGAAGCGCAGCTTACAAGAGTGACAGATATCTTTCCCCGCTATCGTAGTTGAATCCAAGTATACGGCTGCCGGCAGGAAGCTCTGGTAATTTACCGGCAATGGCGGCCAGAGTGGCCCCAGATGATATGCCCGCAAGAAGTCCTTCTTCCTTCGCGGCCCTTCTCAGGTAATCAAATGCGGAATCTTTATCAACCTGAATGGTCCCATCAATCCATTTCCTGTGAAGGTTCTCGGGGATGAATCCTGCACCGATTCCCTGAATTGGATGCGGGCCCGGTTCTCCTCCGCTTATCACAGGGGAATCAGCCGGTTCCACAGCAAATGTTTTCATCTCGGGAAAAACGGACTTTAGCCTCTCCGAACAACCACTAATATGTCCCCCGGTCCCAACACCAGAAATCAGGCAGTCTATTCCTTCCGGAAAATCCCGGATGATCTCCTCTGCAGTAGTAATTTTATGTATTTCAGGGTTAGCCGGATTAACAAACTGGGCAGGAATCCAGGCTTCGGGAATTTCCTGGAAGAGCTCCTCGGCTCTTGAGATTGAACCTTTCATTCCTTTTTCCCGCGGGGTGAGTTCAAATTCAGCTCCATAGAGCTCCATTATTTTCCTCCTTTCTACAGACATGGACTCCGGCATAACAAGAATCAGCCTGTAGCCCTTAACCGCTGCGACCATGGCAAGTCCTATCCCCGTATTCCCCGAGGTGGGTTCTATAATGACGGACCCGGAATGCAGTACACCCTTCTTTTCAGCATCTTCCACCATACTGAGCGCGATTCTGTCCTTGATACTGGCACCGGGATTCTCCCGCTCCAGTTTTATCCAGACCTCATATTCGGCAGGAAAAAGTTTATTAATTCTAAGATGGGTAGTATTTCCTATTGTTTGTAGAATGTTCTCTGCTTTCATATTATTATGGATTTTATATCACCCAGTTTATCTGGTCTTTGATTTCTTTACTGTCACGCACTACCACGTGGTTTTTCTGATAGACAACTGAATAAGGCAGTACACTTTCTGTAAGCCATACATTCCCTCCGATCACAGAATCGTGGCCGATTGTTGTGTCACCACCCAGGATAGTACTCCTTGCATAGATAATAACATTATCTTCTATTGTTGGGTGCCTCTTCTGCCTTGCCATGCTTTTCTTAACAAAAAGGGCTCCCAGTGTGACACCCTGATATATTTTAACATTGTCACCAATAACAGAGGTTTCACCGATCACAGTGCCTGTTCCATGATCAATAAAAAAAGAAGCTCCTATCCTGGCGCCCGGATGAATATCCACTCCTGTCTTACTGTGGGCATATTCGGTCATTACCCTTGGCAGGACCGGAACATTCAATTTCCAGAGTTCATGTGCAATCCGGTAGACGGCAATACTGAAGAAACCAGGATAACAAAGAATAATTTCCTCTATAGACTCGGCCGCAGGATCAAACTGCATGAAAGCCTCTGCATCTTTCATCATTAGTTCATAAATGTCCGGCATTCCTGCAATGAACTCCTTACAGATCTCAGAAGGATTTTTATCCAGCTTCTTCCTCAATGGTTGCATTAGCGATTCCAGCTCCGATTCAAGTTCAGTAAGGCGCAATCGAAGATCCTCCATGTTCCAAACACTCTTCGTCCTGAAGGGGAATAGAAGGTCAATAATCTTTTCAACAAAAGCATGGGTATCCCTTCCAGATGGTACCTCATCTGCATAACCCTGGTTTGCCTGATACAGGTATTCCGGGAATTGTAATTTGCCTGACTTCATTTCCTCTATGGTTTAGGAGATAAAACTCCCTATAAAAGTAAGCAAATAGTGTAAGCTGTACGACTTATTTGCAATATGGAAATAATTTGGACTGAACAGCAGATGAGGATCAGTCGCTTGACCCTGGTCGGTTGAAGCTGTATTTCAGGGAGAAGATGTTTGAATACGGAGCGATGGACTGGTTCGCAATATCGGTTAAGGCATAGTCAACTGTAAAATTTCTAAAGTGAATACCGATTCCAAGGTTTGGCTGGGAATTAAAGGAATCTTTCTGATCATAGTCTGGTACCATCTTAATTTTGCCCATTCCCAATCGTAAAAATACCAGGCGCTTATAATCAAGTTCGAGTCCCATATGGGGATCAATACTGAAAACAGCAGTTTTTACAAGTACATTCTGCTTCCCGTCAAGGGTGAGATCTGCATCCAGCTCTGCAAGAAGGTTGAAATCCTCGTGCAGGCGAAAAGATCTTGCGGCCCCCATCAGGATCCTGGGCATCGTGAGTTCGAGCGAATTCTGCGGGATCTCATTACCCGTTATGGCAAAAACATCTTCAAGTTCTGAGGTATTAAAATTCCATGCATTGAAAGTGGAAGTGACGTCCCTGATATTTACTGCAAATGACCATCGATTCAAAACATATCTGCCGGCGATATCGAATCCGAATCCCCATGCCGTGGCAAAATCTCCGATTTTCCGGTGAATCAGTTTTACATTGCCCCCATAGGATAATCCGACAATCTTCGAGGTCCTTGCATATGAGAAGAGGAAACCATAATCGGCTGCTGAGAATGTACTTATCCTGTCATACCGAAGATTGCCATCTTTATCAATCAGCTCCAGTGTATTTGGGATGTCATCAATTCCGAACCGTATTAGGGTGAAAGCACCTGCACTCTGTTCATCAATACGGATGGCAAATCCTGCATAATCATACTTCGCAATCCCCGCGAAATACTCTGCATGCATAAGCCCGATATCAGCATCAGTCTCAAGTCCGGTTAATCCTGCGGGATTCCAGTATCCGGCAGTAACATCCGTTGTGGTGGCAAGTACTGAATGGGACATCCCGAATGCCCTTGCACCTACTCCGATGTTAAGAAATTCATTACTGTATTTGGGCAATTGCGCCAGGAGTACGGCCGGAAGGAAAAACGCAATTAAAAGTATGAGATATTTCCGGATCATTTAACCTTCTTAACTGTGAAATACCTACTTTTATTGTGATGTTCACCAAACACATCCCGAACTTCATAACACTGTGCAACTTGGCAATTGGGGTGCTGGCTGTTTTTATAGCACTTGAGAACCATTTATTGTTTGCCTCATGGATGATTCTTATTGCAGCCCTGCTGGATTTCCTTGATGGATTTCTTGCCAGGATCCTTAATGCTGCCAGTGAGATAGGGAAACAACTCGATTCTTTTGCAGACCTGATTAGCTTTGGTATGGCACCTGCTGCTATTGGTTTTAAGCTCATGGAATTCAGCATACGGGGAGATATTTTCCATGGAGGGATACAGGATACTTCACTGCCTGAACGTCTGCTGCTTTTCTCCCCAATCCTGCTTGTCCTCTTTGCTGCTATGCGTCTTGCAGAATTTAATGTAGCGGAGGACAGATCCGGTTTCAGGGGACTGGCAACACCTGCTGTGGCTATCTTCATAGCCGGCCTGAATATGTCGCTGATTCGGGTACTTAACACACCGGTTGCTGACTTTATTCTGCAACCTTTAGTCCTCCTGTCAATCATAGTTTTCATCAGCCTTTTAATGATAAGCAGGATTCCGATGTTTGCACTTAAATTCAGGGATTTCAGGTGGAGCGGGAACCAGATTCGATATGTTTTTCTTGCCATTTCTTGTATTTTATTGATAATATTGCAGGAAATTGCACTGCCGGTAATTATCATGGTTTACCTGCTGCTGTCAATAGCATTATCATTGATCAGAAACTCTAGAAAATGAAGTACATCGCAGAAATCAACATTATGCCTTTAAAGGCCCTGCTTGATCCTCAAGGGAAGGCCGTTACCAACAGGATGAAGAACCTTGGATTTAACGAAGTATCCAATGTCCGGATTGGAAAGCATATTACCCTTGAAATAGAGGCTGATTCAGAAGCTGAAGCGGGAAAAAGGGTTGATGAAGCATGCAATAAGATACTCACCAATCCTATCATCGAAGGGTATGACTACACCCTTCGTTCAGAGTAAGTTCTATTCAACCCAAGATTCCGTATTGAACCTGGTCCTGTCCGTGATCCGGGAATCAGATTATTCCTCTTTTGGCGGATAACTAAATAACTGACTGCCACGAAGGCAGGCCAGCTCAGGTACGATAATACTGAAGATAAATCAATACTGTCAATCATATCACAAATTATTGTGTGATTCGCTCAAGTACATAATCCCTTCGGATATTGATACTTAAAATTTAGATTGGTTATAAATAAACCCATCTAGATCTTAAAAAAAACATATCTTTATATCCGAAATATCAAACCGAAATGATAAAACACAAAGCTCCTGAATTAATCTTACTCCTGTTCCTTATTCCCCTCGTATCTTTTGGACAAACTGCTATCACCCCTTCCACACTCGAGATAGGAATTGAAGAACATCTTGACGAACTACTCCCCCTGGACATCATGCTTGTCGGTGAGACCGGAGAAAAGGTTTCACTCGAAGATTTGATTGACAAACCGACCATTATAAATCTTGTCTACTATCGATGCCCGGGAATTTGCAGTCCCCTTATGGAGGGACTTGCAGATGTTATGAACAAGGTCACCCTTGAGGCTGGCAAGGATTACCAGGTACTGACCATAAGCTTTGATCCCAGGGAATCTATTGACCTGGGAATAAGAAAGAAGAACAATTATCTGAACCTGATGAACAATCCGGAACCCTTCAGAGATAGCTGGAAATTCTTTGTATCTGACAGTGCGAATATAGGACGTCTTACGGATGCGGTTGGATTCAGGTACAAAAGGACGGGAAATGATTTCCTGCATGCAGCATCAATTTGCATAGTAAGTCCAGAGGGAAAGATTACCAGATACCTAAATGGGACCTACTTCCTGCCCTTCGAGATTACTCTTGCGCTAACTGAAGCTTCAAAAGGAGTATCTGCACCTACCATCAACCGGGTACTGGAGTTCTGTTTCTCGTACGATCCGGTGGGACAGAGATATGTTCTCAATATGACGCGCGTAGCCTTTCCGATCATAACACTGACAGCCATCATGATTGTATTGATCCTGGTTGTTCAAAAAAGAAAGAGTAAGAAAAAAATTGCACTAGAATGACAACAGATAATACTGCAAGAGCAGAGCCCAGTTTCTTTGAATATAAAAAGCATAAAGGGATACTGGCCTGGATCCTTTCTACAGATCATAAAAGGATAGGGCTGCTGTATCTGTATAGCATTATGACATTTTTTATTGTCGGGGCTATCCTGGGATTATTGATGAAGCTTGAGTTAATCGCACCAGGTAAAACAATAATGGAAGCAAAGACATACAATGGGGTATTCACATTGCATGGCATAATAATGATTTTTCTTATAGTTATCCCCGGACTGCCTGCTGTGTTTGGTAATTTTATGCTTCCTATATTGATTGGTGCAAAAGATGTTGCTTTCCCAAGGCTGAATCTGCTCTCATGGTATATTTATATTTTTGGTGCAATTGTCGTATTAATGTCACAGTTCATGAGCGGCGGTCCCCCGGATACAGGCTGGACATTTTATGCTCCTTATAGTTTTAAAACCACGACAAACATGCTGCCTGCGGTTTTGGGTGCATTTATACTTGGCTTTTCATCCATACTCACGGGACTTAATTTTATCGTTACAATTCACCGGATGAGGGCTCCGGGAATGACCTGGTTGAAAATGCCCTTATTCCCATGGGCCCTCTATGGAACAGCCTGGATACAGCTTCTTGCAACACCTATAATTGGAATTACCCTGCTAATGACCGTCGGAGAACGATTATTCAATATCGGGTTCTTTGATCCTGCATTGGGGGGTGATCCCATTCTGTACCAGCACCTTTTCTGGATATATTCCCACCCGGCTGTGTATGTCATGATCCTTCCGGCCATGGGAGTTATATCAGAGATCCTGCCAACATTTGCTCAAAAGACGATTTTTGGTTACAAAGCAATTATCTTTTCTACTATTGCCATAGCTTTTGTAGGTTATTTTGTCTGGGGACATCATATGTTTACCTCCGGTATGAGCGGGACGGCTCTCTATGTCTTTTCAATCCTGACTTTTCTGGTTGCTATCCCAAGCGGTATAAAAGTATTTAACTGGGTATCTACTATTTACAAAGGCTCAATAAATCTTAAAACACCATTCTACTGGGCAGTATCCTTTATTTTTGTTTTCATGATTGGTGGACTTACAGGGCTTGTACTTGGTGCCCTTGCAACCAATGTTCATGTCCACGATACACACTTTGTGGTGGCCCATTTCCATTTTATTGTATTCGGAGGAGTTGGATTTGCATTTATGGGAGCAATTCACTATTGGTTCCCGAAAATGTATGGTCGGATGTATGATGAAACCTGGGCAAATATGGGGTGGTTAATATTCTTCATAGGTTTCCTGACTCTTTATCTTCCAATGTTTTATCTGGGAATAGCAGGAATGCCAAGAAGGTATTTTGATTACCTGCCGCAGTTTCACGGTGGTAATATTATATCCTCCTTCGGTGCCATTATAATGATTACCGGACTCCTCATTATCATTACCAATCTTGTCCGATCTGCCAGAATGGGACCAATTTCAACTGAAAGAAATCCCTGGAATGGCAAAACTCTTGAATGGACTGTCGAATCACCACCTTCGCTGGAAAATTTCGAAGAAATTCCTGTTATTGAAAAGGGCCCTTATGAATATGAATAATATCTGATTAATTATCATACGTTGTAAATATGGATGAACACAGAGATGATATTGGGTCACGTTTTGGAATGTGGCTGTTCATTTTTACAGAGCTCTTATTATTTGCTGGTTTGTTTATAGTCTATTCGGTTTACCGTTATCTAAACTGGCAGGCATTCCATCTTGCTGCTGAAGAGCTTAACACATTTATCGGGGCCCTGAATACAGTACTGCTGCTGGCAAGTTCTGCAACCATAGCTATGTCCATCACAGCTTTGCAGAAAAAGAATAAAACACTTGCTCTTGCACTGCTTGGATTTACCATACTGGTAGGCCTGGTTTTCCTGGTAAATAAGTATTTCGAATGGAATCTAAAAATCGAACACGGACTGTATCCGGGATCGGAAAGATTGCTTGAATATGGCAAGGGTGAGGTTTTATTTTTTGGTTTGTATTTCTTTATGACAGGACTTCATGCTCTTCATATAATTGTTGGAGTAGCCTTTATAGGAGTTGTCTTTTTTCGCATTAAAAACGACAGGATAACACATGACAATTTTGTGCACCTTGAAAATGCGGGATTATACTGGCACCTTGTAGATATAATCTGGATATTCCTGTTCCCCTTGTTTTACCTGATTACATAATGATTCAAATATGAGCAATAACGAAGATAAACATCACGTCATACCATACCGGACTCTTTTACTGGTACTGTCAGCCTTGCTGACGTTCACATTTATTTCCATCGCTGTCACAAATTATGAACTTGGACCCTTTACAGTGCTTGCAGCATTATTGCTTGCATCCTTTAAAACAATCCTGGTACTGGCATATTTTATGCACCTTAAATTTGATGTTAAAATGTTCGGCATACTTATATCGGCAGTTTTCATACTCATTGGAGCTGTCATATTTATTACATTTCTAGATTACTTATACAGATAGCCATGTATTCTGCAGATCAATTAGATGCTTCCAGTTTTGTAGAAGGCGTTGACAGGGTGTTTTACATAATCCTTGGATTTTCATTTATTTTCCTGATCGTGATTACTGTTTTGATAATAGTTTTCATGATTAAGTATCGAAAATCAAAACACCCTAAAGCTGTTCAGATTGAAGGAAACACCCGGCTTGAAATAGCGTGGACCATTGCCGCAGTTATATTGGTGCTCGCACTGTTCTTTATAGGCTGGGCCGGCTACAAACCCATGCGGAATATCCCTGATGATGCCATGAAAATAACAGCTATGGCAAGAATGTGGCAATTTAATTTCATGTATGAAAATGGCAAGGTCACTGATAGCCTGGTTGTGCCGGTGGGACAAGCTGTCGAGCTAGACCTTATCGCCCTTGATGTGATACATAGTCTTTATATTCCAGCATTCAGGGTCAAGGAAGACATGGTTCCGGGCATTGAAAAGAATATGTGGTTCAGGGCGCAGCGCGAGGGAGGTTACGACATTTTTTGTGCTGAATATTGTGGATTGGAACACTCTTTTATGAATGCCAGAGTCAGAGTACTTTCAGATTCGGCATTTCAATCCTGGTATGTCGACACTACAAGGGTAGAGATATCCAAAGATATGTTGCCATGGCAAGCCGGTTATGAAATCCTCCGGAAAAATGGTTGTGTTGCATGTCACACATCGGACGGATCAAAACTCGTGGGTCCTTCATATCGTGGCATTTATGGTCATATGGCAGAAGTTGAAACAGGTGGGCAGTCCAGAGAAGTCATTGTTGATTCTCTATATATCAGAAATTCAATTTTTAATCCAAATGATGATATAGTTAATGGATATAACAAGGGATTAATGCTTTCTTACGAGGGACTGGTTTCGGATGAGGAGATTGGTCTTATCATTGAATACCTCAGACACATAAGCCAGTAGCTACCAGTTTCCGGGACTAAAAATGTAAAATTCCTCTCCTTATTCCAGCATTTTTTCTGAAAAGGTGAGTTAAATCACCGGATGTGCAGACCATAATTCGGATATTACTTTTATGTTTACTTTCATAAATGCCAAAGCTCCACTCGTCAATTTCCGATGTTGAAGATTTCATTTTACCATAATAATTCCTAATTTGGAAAAGTTTGAGGCATATATCGTTCAATGAGAGAATATTCAGCCATAGATATAATTAGTGGAATAGCCAGACGTAAGGACAGTGTCATCCAATATGTTTACCGCAGCTGTTATCCGGATGTCAGGAAACTTATCCTGACCAATGGAGGCAACAGGCATGATGCCGAAGATGTATTTCAGGAAGGACTGGTAAAAGTATACCAGAAAATCACAGAGCAGGGGCTGGAACTGAACTGCAAATTCGGTACCTATCTATATTCTGTCTGCAGGTTTCTTTGGCTCAATGAACTTGAAAAGAGAAAGATAAAAGGCAGGGAAACACATGCTGCAGAAAATATCATTGACGATCAAACAGCAAATAACAGGATCAGGGAAAACGCTGAAATGAATCTTTATGAAAAGCATTTCAAGGAACTCAGCAAAGAGTGCCGGACAGTACTTAACATGTACTTCCGGAAAACTTCCATGGAGGAGATTTGTGTGGTTATGGGTTACAAGAACGTTCAAATAGCCAAGGACAAAAAGTACCGTTGTAAAAAATCCCTGACCAACAAGATTTACAGTAATCCGGAATACAAAAAATTGCAGAATGAAATACACCTGGCTGGTTGAGAAATACCTGGAGGGAGAACTGAGCGGGGAGGCCCTGCGAAAGTTCGAGCTTGAGATCCTCAGGAAACCAGAGGTTGCCGAGGAAGTTGAGAGAATACGTTCACTGAACCGGTTTGTTATACAACAGCATCAAAGGATGCAGGGTTCCGGTGGATTAATTGAGGATTTTGAGGATCTGGACAATGTATTGAATAAAGAAGAGGTAGGGAGAGACCTTGATGGATTGAAAATCCGGAAAATCAGCTCCCTGCAATTGAATGTTTCTGAATTCAGGGACAAAGTAACTGAATCGGGGATCAGAACTGCCCTGAGCAAAAATAAAAGCAATAAGATACTTGTTAAAAAGGTATCAGTATGGCTGGCTGCAACATCACTCCTAGTATTGATTGTCATTTCATCCATTTTACTGATCGCAAGAAAAAACATAAATTATTCCGATTTATATACCCAGTTCTACAGCCCTCCTCCTGCAAATGTAGAGAGATCCTTCACTGAAACATCAGACCATCCTTACCAGACTGCCCTTAAAGCATATAATAATGCTGACTACCAGGAAGCTTTCCAGGTTTTTAGCAGTATCCCCAAAGAAGACATCAGCAATGAATATTATTTATATTTTGGGCTTACAGCAATGGAACTCCGTAAATTTCCACTCGCAATTGAGATATTCGACAATCTGAATGAGGATGCCTACCTCCGACATCGGGCCATGTGGTATAAGAGTCTCTGCTACCTGGGACTCGAAGATGAAAAGGCAACTAGGAGTGCACTCAATGATATCATTATGACCGATGGGTATTATAAAAAAATGGCAAGCACACTGCTTCGCAAAATCTAATCTTTAATCTTTTTTCTGAAATAATTCTTCCAGGCATAAAATCCGGCAAGCAGCAATAATATTATACTTGGTATTGCAATAAGTTGTCTGTAAAAACCCGGGAGAAACAGGTGTCCGGGATTGCCAACCAGGATGTATCCCGCCCAGTACCTCGGGTGCTGGTAGAGAGGATTTGAATTATCGAGAAAATCAAGTTTGGCTTTTCTAAGAGCGATTTCAGCTTTTCTGCCCTTGTTAAGTTGCCTGTAGAATGAGACCATGAGTTCATAGCTCTGGAGGTCACTTACAGTCCACAATGTCATTACAATGTTGGGCACCCCGGCATAGAAAAATGCCCTGGCCAGGCTCATTATACCCTCCCCTCCGCGTAATTCTCCCAGGCCGGTATTGCATGCGCTTAAAACTACCATCTTCGCCTTAAGACTCATATTGTACAACTCGTATACCTTCAGGAGACCATCTTCCCGCTCCTGCTTATTCTCGGAAAATACCAGAGTGGATTGAAGAGGATCCTGGTCATCAAGAAAGGCATGTGTTGCCAGATGGATGATATGACTCTCACCTGCCACATCCTTAAAACGGCCTTCACTGGCAGCTGTTTCTATGAAAACCTCTCCCCTGAGTATCCTCCCAATTGCCACGACCTCATCAATACTGCCTGGCAAGGCTGCAAGCAGGGTGCGGTTGATTTTTATTTCTCTGCTCGCATCAGCCAGAATTGGATCTTCATGTCCTTTCAGATAGCCCGGCGCAAATCCGACAAATCGTTTCAGATTGCCAGGCTTCCCGGGTTTCTGATTGAGAAGCAGTCCGGCATTATATCCATACCGGATGGTATGACTTCGAATGAGAAACGGAACTTCACTGTACAAACCGGAGAATTCAGGTACAGGTTCGGTAATCAGTACATCGAATGGAAAATATGAGAGAATTCCTTCAGGAATGATAATCAGATTTTTAAATCGCTCCGGAGACGGTATTAGAACCTCATATAAACGAGATGCAGATTCAATAAATCCGGAATGATCATCCCGAATGGTATCCCTGATTGATTTTCCACCTATATATCGTTTGACTATATCAAGGTCACGTAAAAATGAATCATCCACTTTGAGTCGATTACCGATAATCTCCGAATGACTTATTTCGAAAATATAATACTCCTCCCCTGCAATAAAATACTCAATCAGCTTATCCCTTTTTCCAAGCATTGCCATCAATTTATCCGGGTGTGTGACCTCCTGCCTGTAGAGCAATCTATAATATTCCGGATACTCAACTTCTATAGATCTGTACAACCCTGCCATCTGATCCTTCAACCTGAATACCTCACTCCTGTATTGCTGCACTTTTACCTGGTCAGGCAATGTGTCATCCTGACTTTCCATGAGTAAGGCCTGATAGACGGACAATTGTCTTTTCAGACCATTTTCCAGGCCTCTTATTGAATCAGGAATTCCTGATAGGCTTAATGCTTCCTCCTTGTGCAGAGCTGATTGCAATGTGGCATATTTGGCTTTCTCAGCAACAATAAAGGCCTTTTGTAAAAATTCAGAATCATCTGACAATTTATAGCAGTCAAATGCGGTTCTCAAACATTTTTCATATGTTTCTCTCTCAATATCTGAGAGGTACAGCTTGCTCTCATCATTTAGGTAAGATGTTCTGAGCATACCAATTATCTCAATAGATGCGTGATAAGCTGAATATGCAGCCCGACTGTATTCCAGCTTCTCAACCGGGGTTGAAGATCTCATTGCCATGGCTTCCAGGATCCCTGCCTTCTTTTTTAATACCTGCAGATAAAAAAGAAGGTTGGACACATCTTTCGGATCAGGATTCTGCTTAAGTCCCATCATATTATATTCAGGCACAAGGGTATGTATTGATCTCTGATAATGGTCAAGTGCGATATCCAAAGAATCATTTCTTTCCATGTAATCACCAAGGACCTTGTGCATGCCTGCAGTTTTGAAATGATTATTCCCGAAAGTCTGAAAGGTGACCGCCAGAGCCATCTTTAAATATTGTCCTGCAATTTCACTCCGGCCAATTGAATCCATCAAAATCCCATAGATCCGGTATTCAGAAGTAAGGCCTAAACTGTTTGAAAAAGGAAATTTCCGCCTGATATCAAATACCTCCTGCATATAGCCTTCAGCTTCAGCAAAGTTACCAAGCTTGGTTTGTACATCTGCAATGTAGGTATAGAACACTGCCATCCTGGTGGGATGGACTAATTCCTTTGTTTCCAGCAACCTCGATAAATAATCGTAGGCCAGCTGGTATTCACGGATTGATGAATAGAGGTTTCCCAGGTGAACATACACAACATTCTGTATTAAACGATTGGGTATCTCCTGGTTTTCAAGGATGCTAACTGCCTGCTGGTAGTAATCCAGGGAAGCCTGATAATTTCCTTCATATTTGTGAATTCTCGCCCTATTGATATATATCCTACTAAGTTCGAAATAATCTTTTCCGTACGAATTGATCATTATTCTTTCTGCCCTGTTCAGATAATTCCTTGCTGAATCCAGCTTCCCGATGGAGATATAATAACTGGAAAGGGAATTGTAATTCTCAGCAAGATCCGGAAATTCAGGCCCAAAAAGAGAAATATTATTTTCTATCCCCTGAATTGCATATTCGGCCCATTTATGCTGGTCATTACGTTTGCTGTATACCAATCCAAGGTTAAACAATAATATTCCTTTTTCTACCGATGGTTCCCCGGAAATCCTCATATATGTCTCATAAGATTTCTGATAGCTGACCTCAGCACTGTCAAAATCACCAAGTGTATAGTAAGCGGCTCCGATGACATTATACACACGGGCCCTTCCTTTAACATCGAGGTTTATTCTTTCCTGCAATTCAAGGTTTGATTTAAGAAGTGATACAGATTCCCGGCTCCTGTTCTGACCGGTGTACAGTTTTGCCCGGACAAAAAGTGCATCTGCCCAGCTTTCCGATTCCTGTCCGAAATGTTGAATAATATATTCCTCCGCAGATTCAAGCATCCGAGTGGCTTCAGATTGCTGGTTAAGCATGCGGTGATAATCAACCATTCCCAGCATACATTCCGCAACTGACTCGTATTGCTGCAGTCCATCAAATATAAATTGGGCAGATATGTAGTAATAAGGCAGGCTGTCATAGTCTGAGGCCTCATAAAGCAACCTGGCCCTTTCAAGTAATTGCATAGCCTTTGCCCCATCATCCGTAAGGGTTACAGGGTAAACCTCCAATATGGTTACCAGACAGAGACCAGTTATTGCACAAATAAACTTATACATATAAGCCGGTGGCGAATTCCCTGTAAAATTATTAAACATCGCCTGACAGGCAAGAAAAACACGTTTTATTATAATTTATTGATAATGTCTAAATGCTTTATTATATGACACTTAAACTTATGAAAATATATTTTTATTGAAAATAGCAATAAAACACCGGCTACCTTTTCTCTTTTTTCCGATTAAACAATAGATAATGTAACAGCGGTATCCGAAAAGCTGCAAAAGAGTAGGAACCAAATTAAAATCTGTACCATGAAAACCTGGAAAGAATTATTTGAAGACAATCTTAGTGAAATGGAAATGCTTAAAATCCGCGGTGGTGACGGAGATGAGAATCCTGACAAGCCAATTGTAAAGGGAGAGTAGGTTCAAAGAACTATCCCTTCATTTCTTCGATAACTTGGAAAATGCAATTCCATATTGTAGAGACCTTTATCTTGATGTGGGTACCAAAAAGCTCATACTGAATTTACTCAGTAGTATACGGTCTGTGGTTCCGGTGGCAGGTCCACCGGGGCCCGATAGCCCGACGGATACATCCGGGCTGAAAGACCTTGAGAAAATCCGGAATTTACTGATCCGTGCAAGACAGCACAGTGATGAGCTTGAAGGCATATTCAATCCTGACGAACTGCAACGATACACAAGATACGTATCTGATTACCAGGATATTATGTCGCAAATGGAAAAGTTACTTGAAGAGTTGAAAAACTGCCGGGATTCAGCATTGAATTACGCCAGCGGGATGGCCGTACTGGTAGAGTGGCACCTGAGAATGACCAATTCTCCGGATGAGGATAACCTTACAGATTCTGAAACAATAAAACTTAAGGTTGTATGAGGATCAGTGTAAACAAAAAAAGTGAGAACTACAAAATTAACACCCTTAAACTTGATTCGCCGAATGCATGACTGGTCTGATAAAATCATACTGGTAGCCGAAGATGTAGCAGCAAACTACTTGCTCATCGAAGCAGTACTGGAAATGACCAAAGCTAAAGTCATCTGGGCTCAGAATGGAAAGGAGGCAGTTGAAGCATGCATTGAGAATGATGGGATCGATCTTGTATTGATGGACATACGGATGCCGGAAATGAATGGTATCGACGCCACAAAAGCAATAAAAAAATTCAGGAGTGAGTTGCCGATAATTGCCCAAACAGCTTTCAGTTACAATCATCTCGACGAGGAAATCATTGCAGCCGGATGCCAGAAGGTCATTACAAAACCTATTAGTCCCCAGATCCTGATCAACAGCATCAGTGATTATATATAATCCTGGCAATTATTTCTATCTTGCCTGTTAATCCCTCAGGCCAGATGAATACTACAGTCTTTTCCGATTTCTTTCTCCCCCTAACACTCGCTGTAATTACTTTTGGACTGGGTTTATCCATTGCTGTCCGGGACATACGTGATATTGTAATCCTTCCAAGAAATATCATGGTTGGGGTTCTGGGCCAACTTCTCATACTTCCCATTCTCGCATTCGGGATTGTACTTATTACGGGACTTAAAGCAGAGTTGGCTGTTGGTCTGATCCTGATATCTATTTGTCCGGGTGGAGCGACCTCAAACCTGATCACTTACATGATACGGGGCAACGTGGCACTGTCTGTTTCAATGACTGTAGTTAACAGCGTCATTACAATTTTTACAATACCTCTAATTGCACAATTCTCACTTAATATTTTTTTGCATGAGTTCGCCGGTTTTGACCTGCCCTTCCTTAAATCTGTATTTAATATATTCCAGATAACAGTATTACCGGCAACAGCGGGAATATTAATCCGGCATTATCGGGAAAAAATCGCCAGGCGGCTTGAAGAACCATTGCGGTACATTCTTCCAATCCTTTTGCTTCTTGTCTATTCCGGAGTACTCTTTCTTGAAAATGGAAATGGCGAAATCAAGATCAATGATTTTTTTCGCATTCTACCCTATGCCCTGACACTAAATATTCTGGCGATGGTCTCAGGATTATATCTACCCAGTATTTTTGGTATTAAAAAAATAAACCGGGTTACCATTTCAATTGAACTGGGATTGCAGAATTCCACACTGGCCATTTTTGTAGCAGCCAGTCTGATCGGAAGTGTTCAAATAGCTATGGTTGCAGTAGTATATGGATCATTTTCATTTTTTACAACCTGGGCTTTCGGGTATTTTTCCAAGAAATACCTTTAAAATCAGACCATCAGCATTACAACCGGAAAGACAAAGACCAGATCAGCCAGCTTTCCGTACCTGTCATTTTTAATAAAAAAGCCAGGAAAGAACCGTATTAATCCCAACATTAAATTCATACTGAGCATAATAATGACAGGCCAGAAATAAAGCTTTTCAGGACCTTGCCAAACCAGAATTGTTAAAGATACCATTAATGAAAGCAAAAGGAAGAGGGTGATGAGATCTCCACATGCCTTTTTACCAAATTTCGTTGCTAAAGTCTTTAAACCTTCCTTTATATCGATATTGGATTCGTACCAGGAATACAGAAATACATTTGTCTGTACCAGAAGGTAGAGGTTTAAAAATATCAGGTAATGTTCACTTCCAACATTCTTACTGGCTTGAAGGATGGGGATCCCACAAACACATGCCATATAAACAACCCCAATCCAGACTTCTTTGTAAATGTATCTGTTCTCAATTACATTGTGTCCCCCTTGTAATAAAAAATAGATTATTACCAGAACACCTGCAAGCACTCCGAACAGGATTATATCAGGGGGAAGAAGAAATAAAACAGACAAAAGAATTAAAATGCAGGATACCGCAATAAACCAGATGAGTACATTCAGATTTTTTAGATGCCAGTTATATCTTTCTTTTATTATTGATTCCCTGAGCTTATATGCATCCAGAATATGATCAATAGTGTAAATTACCCAGGTCGAAAGAACCAGTGTGAAAAGAATTGGTAATTGAAGGCTTACGTCAAGAATCCTGATTACAAAAAGGTACATGCACGCAACTCCGGCCAATATATCAATGCTCGCATGTCGTAGCATTGAATTCACCTGAAGAGCTTAATAAATCCCTTCCTTTCAAATGACCCTCTACCATCTGAAGGTCTGATAATATAATAGTATGTCCCGGTATGAAGTTCCTGACCTGAGAGATTTCTTCCATCCCAAATAAGGGTAGGTGCCTCAGCCTTATACACCAGTACTCCGCTCCTGCTAAAGATCTGCAGATTATACTGGGTTACTCCGTTGGAACTTACTATGAAATAATCATTTATCCCGTCATTATTGGGGGTGAATACATTTGGACAATCCAGCGAGTCTTCTACAGTGACGATCCTTGACGACTGGTCCATACATCCAAATGGATGAGTTACTCTTAGAGAGGCCTGGTAATCACCTGCCTCGGAAAATCTATAGATAAGCGTCCTGGTATCCCCTTCTCCCCCATCCTCAAAAATCCACCGGTAGGTATAGGGGATCGTATCAATTGGTTGTGGAGCTGCAAGGAATACAACAGAATACGAACCAAGTTCCAGACTGTCTGACCAGAAGAACCTTGGATTGGGACTTGAATGCACTTTTATATAGTCTCTGCGTTCAACGCTTGTGTTACCATTTATTAAGATACTCACAGTGAAAGATCCAGCAGTATCGTAGAGCACAGTCTGATCACCAGTTCCGGTGGCAGTCTCACCATTGCCAAAGTCCCACACAACCGATGTTACTGGTTCAGGGTAGCCTAAATCCCGGTATGTGAAGGTCACTTCAAGGCTGTCACATCCTGCTGTTGTATCGGCAAAGAAAGTAACCTGGGCCAGGCCGGGAATACCTGTACATGAAAACGAGATCAGGATTATATACCTCAAAAACTTCAATTGCAGCTTATTGACCCAAATATATTAAAATTGGCTTCATGGTACTTATATATTCCGGGTTAATTTTTTAACAACCCTTACCTGGCTAAGAAACTCTTTAGCAAAAACCCTGACCACCGTATACATGGGAATTCCCAGTATCATACCAGGTATCCCTGCGAGGGTACCGGCAATTAGAATGACAAGAAATATCTCAAGTGGATGGGCCTTGACAGACTTACTAAAGATCAATGGCTGAAACAGAAAATTATCGGTCAGCTGAACACATATGATAACAGTAAGCATACTCAGAACCATTGGCAGCAGTTCGGCCGAGAAATCCATATGAAGGTTATTTGCAACCCCGAGAAGTATTCCGATGGATCCCCCCAGGTATGGTCCCAGGTAAGGGATCACATTGATAAGTCCGACGATAAGTCCAATAACCAGAGCAAGGGAAAAATCAATCCCTGCGATACTCATCCCTGCAGTAGTGAGGATAATGATCCCACTCGCCTGGCTCAATAGTCCAACGAAGTACCTCATCAGAAGATACCTCACTGAATCCATTGCATTCCGTATTGCCTCTTCATGTTTCTCATGTACCATGAGGACAATGAAGTCCGTGATTACAGATTTCTCCTTAAGAAGGAAAAACGTGATAAAAGAAATTGAAAAGACTGCGATCAGCAGATTCCCCATCAATCCGACAACAGACCCGAATACATTACTTATTACCTCAAGGTTGAGGATATTCTTGATCTTGCCACTGATGAAATCCTCAATACTGGGAATGTTTTCTTTACCGGC
Organism: Bacteroides sp.; assembly: GCA_011053095.1. GTDB lineage: Bacteria > Bacteroidota > Bacteroidia > Bacteroidales > SM23-62 > SM23-62. The sequence goes on along the minus strand of DRHS01000212.1, from coordinate 11,952 downwards.
ATTATAATCATAGTATAGTTTTTCAACTTTGTCAATCGGCTTCTCAAATTTTTGCACCAGCATGTCTGAATCAATCTGGGAAAGCTCATTTGCCTCGCTGGCAATTAGGGGAACGAACACCCTGAAAAATCCAAAAAAAAGCAGCCAGATAAGTAATAAAACCATCACAGCATTAATCCCGTTGGGTATTTTCCATTTGCCAATCTTTATCCGACCAAGTTGGACTACAAGCGGCCTGAATATCAAGGAAAGAACAGCAGCGATAAGAATATAAGTAACAATAGCAGAAAAATACCACAAAAGGAATCCAAGTACAACCAGTCCCAGGACTATAAGAAAATACCTCAGAACAGAATTCATTAACACAAATGTAACCATTTGCTCCGTATTCCCCGAACTCCGAAACTTATTAAAAACTTATCAACGAAACCAAGGTGCCAGCATAATCAAAACTATCCATATCTCTCTAATTATATGCATGTTATACAATTAATTATAATAAATAAGACTGAAATATCCGATTTTATTAATCTATTGCTTTTAAGTAATTTAGTCCCTTCAATAATATGAGCCATCAACGATGCAGCAGTACTTAGATCTTTTATCCCATGTGCTTGAAAAAGGTTCGGAAAAATCGGACAGAACAGGAACAGGTACCACCTCCGTATTCGGTCACCAGATGCGTTTTGACCTTCAGGAAGGATTCCCGGTTCTTACAACAAAAAAACTACATCTAAGATCAATAATCCATGAACTTCTCTGGTTCCTTAAGGGTGAGACGAATATTGACTATCTTAAACAAAATAAGGTCAGCATATGGGATGATTGGGCAGATGAAGAAGGAAGCCTGGGTCCGATTTATGGCTACCAGTGGCGAAAATGGCCTGCCGGAAATGACAAACAGATTGACCAGATAAGCCAGGTTCTTAAGAGCATAAAAGAAAATCCGGATTCCCGCCGGCATATTGTCAGTGCCTGGAATGTATCTGCTATCGACCAGATGGCACTCCCCCCTTGCCATGTCCTTTTCCAGTTCTATGTTAACAATGGTGCTCTTTCCTGCCAGTTATACCAGCGAAGTGCGGACATTTTTCTTGGTGTCCCCTTTAACATAGCCTCTTATTCCCTCCTTTTAATGATGATGGCCCAGGTTACCGGTCTCAAAGCGGGAGAGTTTGTTCATACATTCGGCGATGCACATATCTATCTCAACCATATTGAGCAGGTTAAGCTTCAACTCAGGCGTGAGCCGCGTCAATTACCACAAATGAGACTGAATCCGGATATAAAAAACCTGCTGGATTTTCGGTTCGAGGATTTCGAGTTACTTAATTATAATCCCCACCCCCATATAAGGGGAGAAATATCTGTCTGAGCATGATCTCAATTATAGTTGCCATAGCTGAAAATAATGCCATTGGAAAGAACAATGATCTTCTCTGGCATATCCCTGAGGATCTAAAGCGATTCAAGCGGATCACTACCGGACATAAGATCATTATGGGAAAAAATACATACGAGTCACTTCCTTACCGTCCCCTGAAAGACCGAACGAATATTGTTATATCAGATATACCGGGCGATACTTACGAGGGAGCCTTAATGGCATATTCGATAGAGGAGGCAATGCAGCACTGCAGGGAGGATGAAGAATGTTTTGTAGTTGGAGGTGCAATGGTTTACAGGCAATTTATGCCTTTTGCAAACAAGCTCTATATAACGTGGGTGCACAGGGCATTTGAAGCGGATACCTTTTACCCTGAAATCGATCCTGAAATATGGGAAGAATCCGAGCGGGTAAAATGTAGTGACTCAGAAGCCAGCCTCCCATATACATTTGTTACCTACATTCGTCGGGATAACCACCATCAAATTCGTTAAAAAAGTATATATTCGGATATAGAAGTGAAAAAATTTATCCATTTTTGTGGAAGATACATTTCCGAAAAAAGGATATTAATATATTTTATATTCGGACCTTTAAACTCTTAACTGAATGGAGGCATCATCAGGTAATTATATAAGGACATTCTTCAGCATTTTAATTGCGTTTTTCTTACCCATGCAACTATTTTCCTCTACACACAGCCTCCCGGTATATCTCCAGCAGGACACTCATGCCAGTGACACCATTTCACATGAAAACACATCACATGAGGGAAACACTAATACAGAGGGTGATCATCATGAGAATCTTAAGCTGGGTTCAAGATTATTCTTTGGGCTTACCGGCAGTAGTGATAGTCCTGTAAACTGTGCCTCCTGTCATAATACCAAGGCACTGGACACCCTGAATTGGAATCCTTCTGCCGTGGAAATAGCATTCTCGGCGGCTGGACTTGATAGTGCAGCCTATGCAAATATGCTGCTTTTTCCGGTAGGTAAAAGACTGTCCGAAGCACATGCCGGGATCGAACTTACTGCCCAGGAGATTCTTCTGATTCGCCAGTATCTTGCAGAGCTCGGTCCGAAAGGATTAGTGGCCCAGAAACCTGACATAAGGCGAATGATGTTATTTCTGTTCCTGGTGATCCTTTTTTTGCTTGCCACTACAGATATGATATTCTTCAAGTCTCTGAAGTATAAGGTGGTTTCTGTCATTGTAATCATGCTTTCTTTCGGTTGGGGCACTAAAATGGTGGTTCAGGAGGCCATTGCACTCGGCCGTTCAAAGAACTATGCCCCGGTTCAACCGATTAAATTTTCACATGTAATACATGCCGGAGAAAATCAGATTGATTGCCAGTACTGCCACCATACTGCAGAGCAAAGTAAATCTGCGGGTATCCCCTCAATGAATGTTTGCCTGAATTGCCACACCCTGGTCCGGGATGCAACCAGATCCGGTAAATTTGAGATTAATAAAATTCATGCTGCTGTTGATTCTGAAAAACCTGTGGAATGGATCCGGGTGCATCGTCTTCCTGATTTTGTCTTTTTCAGCCATGCCCAGCATGTGGGAGCAGGAAAGCTTGATTGTGCAGAATGTCATGGACCAGTTAAAGAAATGCATGTGCTTGAGCAGTATACAGATCTTTCAATGGGATGGTGTCTTGACTGTCACCGTTCGCGAAAAGTTGATTTCCTTGAGAATGAATACTACTCCATGAATTTCACTGAACTGCACCGACAAATTTCAATTGGTGAAATAGATTCCGTACTGGTTGAGCAGATCGGGGGGACAGATTGCATGACATGCCACTACTAAAAAAGCGAGATGAAAATATACTGGAAAGGGTTTGAAGAGCTCAGAGAAGCAAACGATAAAGCCACGGGAAATGAATTCCCTCATGAGCTACCCATCGTACTGAATAAGCAGAGTAAGGGGAGTTCAAGAAGGGATTTTCTGAAAACCTTTGGATTTACTATAGCCGGAGCAACCATTGCAGCAAGTTGTGAACGCCCCATTACCAAGGCCATCCCATTTCTGATTAAACCTGAGGAGATCATTCCGGGTAAAAGTAATTATTATGCTTCTACATTTTTTGACGGAGAGCTGCATCAAAGCATACTTGTAAAGGTAAGGGACGGCAGACCCATCAAAATTGAAGGAAACGATCTTGCCCCAATGTCAAACGGTGGAACCAATGGTATTGTGCAGGGATCCGTTCTTGAACTTTATGACAATAACAGGTACAGGGGACCCCTGAGCCATGGAGAAGAAGTATCCTGGGAAGATCTTGACAAAAAGATATCGGAACAAATGGCAGGGGCGGATGGGAAGATAGTCCTGCTCAGTGGTGGAATTATCAGTCCCACAACCAACAATTCTATTAAGGAATTTCTAAGCGCTTATGATAATTCAGAACATATTGTTTATGATCCTGTATCCCATAACTCCATCCGGGAGGCCAATCATCAAGTATTTGGTCTAAACAGTATCCCTGAATACCGCTTTGATAAGGCAGAAGTCATTCTCAGCTTTGGAGCTGATTTCCTGGGCACATGGATCTCGCCGACCGAATTTTCCTTCCAGTATATACAAAACAGGAAGCCAACCGAAGACAATCCTGCAATGTCAAGACATATTCAGATTGAATCAGGTATGTCAATGACCGGCAGCAATGCTGACCAGAGAATTACAATCAAACCTTCCCGGGAAAAAGCCATACTGGCGAACCTGCTGGCATTCCTTATAAATGAGTCAGAATTAGATTCATTTACCGGCAAACTTCCAGAGAGTCCAATTGATATAAAAGTACTCGCAGAGGAACTTCTGAATCATAAAAATAAGTCCCTGGTTATCTGTGGAAGCAATGATACCGAATCCCAAATGATGGTGAACGGGATCAATTACCTTTTGGGTTCATATGGGAACACCATAAACTTTGACAGATCCTTGCATTCCTGCCAGGGTGTGGATTCTTCCATTGAAAATCTAGTTAAGGAGATGAATGAGGGAAAGGTTTCCGGAATTATCTTTTATAATTCTAATCCCGCTTATGATTATTCAGACCGGGATGCTTTTTTGAAGGGATTCCAGAATCTGGATTTCTCAATATCCCTGAGCTATACAACAGATGAAACTTCAAAGCTCTGCCAATTCGTATGCCCGGACCATCATTTCCTTGAATCATGGAATGATGCGGAGCCCAAGGATGGACTCTTCAGTCTGTGTCAACCAGCAATCCGAAACATCTTTAATACCCGGCAGGCCCAGGAATCATTATTAACCTGGACCGGGAAAGATGTTGCTTTTGACGACTACCTTAAAAAATTCTGGGAAGAAAACATATATCCCCTCTCAGGGTCTGACATGGATTTCAGAGCATTCTGGAACAAATACTTACACGATGGAATATTGGAAATCCCAGCCTCGTCTAAATTAAAACCCTCTATTGGCTCCGGCCAGTTGCTTGAGATTTTAGGCAGCCTTGCCCTGGAAAAAGAAGGAGAGACTGAACTCATCCTCTACACCCCGGTTAGCGTCGGAACTGGTAAACATGCAAACAATCCCTGGTTGCAGGAAAATCCGGATCCTGTATCCAAGGTTGTATGGGACAACTATGCAGCTGTTTCTCCAAAATACGCTGATGAAAATGGTCTTAACACCGGTGATGTTATTAAGATCAATGGCAAATACGAAATCCCTGTGCTCCTTCAGCCCGGGCAAATGTACGGAACTATTTCTGTTGCCCTTGGATATGGGCGGGAAGAAGGTGGCAAGGCATCCATCGGGACAGGGAGAAATTTTTATCCACTGGTCCGGACTGAAAAAGGACAGCGGAAGTATTTTTCCACAGTTGAATTTGAAAAAACAGGGAAAACGTATGACCTGGCTTCAACACAGATGCATCACTCAATGGAAGGAAGAGCCCTGATAAGGGAAACCAACCTCGATGAGTACAAAAAGGATCCTGCAGCTGGCAACGAAATCCATGAGGAAATCGAACTTCGCCTGGATTCACTTTACGAGAAACATGAGTTCGCGGGACATCACTGGGGACTCTCAGTAGATTTGAGCTCATGCACAGGGTGTAATGCCTGTGTGGTTGCCTGTAATGCTGAAAATAATGTCCCTGTTGTTGGAAAAGAACAGGTAAAACTGGGAAGAGAAATGCACTGGATCCGAATTGACAGATACTACTCAGGAGATCCTGAATCACCGGAAGTATTAAGGCAACCCGTCATGTGCCAGCATTGTGACAACGCCCCTTGTGAAAATGTATGCCCCGTTGCTGCAACCACCCGGAGTTCAGAGGGTGTTAATCAGATGATCTATAACCGCTGTGTCGGAACAAGGTATTGTAATAATAACTGCCCCTACAAGGTCAGGAGATTTAACTGGTTTGATTTTAACAAGGCAGATTCAATTCCCAAAAATACCGTGGATCCGTTTGACCTTACCCTTGACCTGCCAAGGATGGTATTGAATCCGGATGTCACCGTCAGGGCCAAAGGTGTCATGGAAAAATGCACATTCTGTTTGCAGCGTGTACAGGAGAAAAAACTAAATGCCAAACTGGAAGACAGGGTATTGGAAGACGGGGAAATAAAAACAGCATGTCAGCAGGTATGTCCTACACAGGCCCTAACCTTTGGAGACTTGAACGACGAAAATAGCGATCTCTCGAAGCATGTTAGAAATCCCAGAAATTACCACCTGCTTGAGGAGATCCATACACTGCCTTCTGTTAGTTATCTCACAAAAATTAGAAATAAGAGTGGCGAGGCCTGATAGTAAACAGAAATAATTAATGAAAAAATAAACCTATCAATATGTATGTTTCACCCGTCCGGGAGACCTTGATCACAGGAAATAAAACCTATAAAGATGTCACTAACGACATCTCAAATCCTGTTGAAGGAAAACCGGGCAAATTTTGGTATCTGGGTATAACCATCTCTGTTATCGCCCTGTTTTTTGGCCTTTTTGCCACTATTATAACTATCTGGTATGGGATTGGGACCTGGGGATTGAACAAAACCATTGGATGGGGCTTCAGCATTACCACATTTGTTTGGTGGATAGGGATCGGACATGCCGGAACCTTCATCTCTGCTATTCTGCTTCTTTTCAGGCAGAGATGGCGTACAAGCATTAACAGGGCAGCTGAGGCCATGACCATTTTCGCAGTCCTTTGCGCCTCTGTTTTTCCGCTAATACACATGGGGCGCATACTGCTCTTCTTTTTTATGTTCCCATACCCCAACACAAGGCATCTCTGGGTGAACTTTAATTCACCACTCCTTTGGGACGTATTTGCAATAACAACATATTTCATTGTTTCACTCCTGTTCTGGTATATGGGTCTGCTCCCTGACCTTGGCAGCCTTCGTGACAGAGCCAAAACCAGGATGCGGAAGATAAGCTATCGTCTGCTTAGTTTCGGATGGACTGGCTCAATGAAGCACTGGCAGCGGCATGAGATTCTCAGTCTGATGCTTGCAGGATTGGCAGCACCGCTTGTGCTTTCCGTGCACAGTATAGTTAGCTTTGACTTTGCTACTTCGGTTATACCGGGATGGCATACTACAATCTTCCCCCCATATTTTGTCGCTGGGGCAATTTTTTCAGGGTTTGCTATGGTTCAGACCCTGATGATAATTACCAGGAAAGCTCTGCACCTGGAGAATTACATAACCCTGGGGCATATTTCTTCCATGAATAAGATCATTATACTGACGGGGTCAATTGTCGGGGTGGCATATCTGACCGAACTTTTCATGGCCTGGTACTCAGGAGTGGAATATGAACATTATGCATTTATAAACCGGGCCACAGGTCCATACTGGTTTGCTTACTGGATAATGATGACCTGCAATGTTGTCTCACCCCAATTGTTCTGGTTTAAGAAGATCCGCAGGAACCCGATGATCACGTTTGTTATTTCCATTTTTATTAACATCGGGATGTGGTTCGAAAGGTTTGTCATTATCGTAACTTCCCTACACCGGGATTACCTGCCCTCAAGCTGGAGCATTTATAAACCAACGATTATTGAGATCGGGTTGTTTATAGGTACTCTTGGATTGTTCTTTACAGGATATTTCCTGTTTATAAAATTCTTCCCTGTAATTGCAATTGCAGAAGTGAAGAGTATTATTATAGTGGACAGATCAAAAAAACAAGTTAAAAACGCTGACAGTGAAAAATAATATCAAAGAAGATAAAAAACTGGTTTCGGGTTATTATGAACACCCGGATGATCTGATTGATGCCGTCCGGGTGATCCGTGAGAAAGAACTTCCAATTGAAGACATCTTTACACCTTTCCCCATTCATGGACTTGATGAGATTGCCGGTCTCAGGAAATCCAGGATTCCAACGCTTGGATTTATATTCGGTCTTATTGGTTCAATTTCTGCATTTGGTTTTATGACCTGGGTTTTTACTGTAGATTATCCCCTGATTATTGGAGGTAAACCATATTTTTCGGTTCCAGCTTTCATACCCATTACCTTCGAGGTCACAATTTTATTCGCAGCCCTGGCCATGGTTTTCGGATTCCTTATTAGATCAAAACTAGGAATGGGTGCGAAAAACAGGATATACGATAAAAAAATTACAGACGATCATTTCTTGGTCCTTCTTAAGGGAGATTCGAGTACCTTATTAGAATCCGCGAAGCAGGTATTATCTGCCACCGGGGCAATGGATGTCAAAATTATTGAAGATTAATATGGACCAGACCTTTGAATTTAAACAAAAGTACAAAGTCGTACTAGCCGTATTACTGGGCATAGGCATTCTCAGCCTGGTCTATTCGATATTCAGCGTAGAATCCGGGAGGATCTGGGCAAATGTGCTACTAAACAATATTTATTTCCTTGCATTTGCCCTTATAGGATTCGTATTTATTTCTGTACACATAGTTGGTCAGGCAGGTTGGCATACCAGCATTCAGAGAATACCGGAAGCAATGGGATCTTTCCTCCCTGTTGCGGCAGTTCTGATGGCTATCCTCCTGTTTGGAATGCATGATATCTATCACTGGACCCATGAGCACCATGACCCCATCCTGGAAGGTAAAGCAGCATACCTGAACGCTCCCTTCTTTATCATACGTATGGTCATCTATTTTGGGGGTTGGATATTCTTTGGCTGGAAACTCAGAAGCCTGTCTGTAAAATCAGATCTTGATCCTGACCTTAAGTATTTTAAGAAAAGCATTTATTATGCCGGGGCTTTTCTTGTTTTTTTCGCAATAACGAGCTCCACTGCCTCATGGGACTGGATTATGTCTATTGATGCTCACTGGTACAGTACAATTTTTGGCTGGTATATCTTTATTTCAATATTTGTGAGCGGGATCGCAGTAATCATATTACTGGTAATTTTTCTTCAGTCTCAGGGTTATATGTCGCATGTAAATAAAGAACATCTGCATGACCTGGGAAAATATCTGTTCGGTTTCAGTGTCTTCTGGATGTATCTCTGGTTTTCACAATATATGCTGATATGGTATGCAAACATACCTGAAGAAACTGTCTATTTCATCCAGCGTATTGAGGAATATAATTTCCTTTTCTATGGTAATTTCCTGATTAATTTCTTTGCACCCTTCCTGATTCTTATACACCGGAAAGCTCCACGCTTAAAAAGAGTCATGGTAATAGGTGCCATCATAGTTTTCATAGGGCACTGGATCGATCTTTACCTTGCTATAATGCCAGGAGTATTAGGTGATAAGGCAAGTATAGGAATTACTGAAATTGGATTGACCATCGGCTACGTCGGATTATTCCTCTGGGTTGTCTTCAGGTCCCTTGCAAAAGCTAAATTAGTTCCTGTCAATCATCCTTTCTTTAAGGAAAGTCTTGAATATCATAATTTATGAGAAAGATGCACCATAAGAAATACACCTGCCAGGTATTCAACCTGCTTATCTTGTTTGTTGCGGGAATGATGATCCTCAGTTCCTGCAAAAAGAATCCGAACCATCCGGGATATGTATACCTGCCGGATATGGATGTCTCGAGAGCATATGAAACCTACTCGGAAAACCCGGTATTTGAGGATGGCAAAACTCTCAGGGAACCGGTTGAGGGTACAATTCCGAGGGGACATACACCTTATCCCTATGTTAAAGATGACCTGGATCTTATGGAAGCCGGTAAAAACATATTTAATCCTCTGGAACCATCTGAGGCAAATATTCAGCAGGGTGAAGTACTGTTTACAAGATTCTGCAGCCACTGCCATGGCCACCAGGGCGATGGCAAAGGAATTCTATTTACAAGTGGTAGATTTCCCCTGCCACCAGGAGACCTGACTTCTGAAAAGACCACGAATCGACCTGATGGAGAAATCTACCACATAGTTACCGTTGGTTACGGTATTATGAGTGCTCACGGCTCTCAGATCCTGCCTGAAGAGCGCTGGAAAATTATCACTTATGTCAGGAATGTAATTCAGGATTCAACAGTTGTGAATTGATAAGTCACCTCATCATTATTAAGTCTGAATAGGATTCACTAATCAGGTCGTTATTATGCACCCCGAGGTCAAGATGTATCTTAATGTTCTCAATATTACCTTCCCTGATTTTCTCCTGGTTGCCACATCTGGCCTTGATCTCAACATTAATAATCCTCATTAGACCTTATATTTAATAAAAATTCATAATTTGGGTCGTGAAGTTATTAACCAAATCACAGACTATGAAAAAATTATTTTTCTTTCTGACATTCCTGTTCCTTGCCTCAGCCTATATATCTGCCCAGGCCGATAAGGTTTTGGGATTCTGGCTAACTGACGAAGGTACTTCTCAGGTACAGATCTACAAAGGAACCGACGGAAAATACTATGGGAACATCACCTGGCTTGAAGAACCCAATGAGAACGGCAAGCCCAAAGTTGATGATGACAATCCGGATCCGGCATTGCAACAACGCCCCATTCTTGGATTAACAATAGTTCAGAGCCTTGAATACGATAGTGAAGACGAGGAATGGGTCGACGGCTCAATTTATGATCCGAAAAATGGAAAAACCTACGATTGTTATATGTGGTTTGAGGATGACAATTCTGTACTTCAGATGAAGGGATATGTCATGGGCATGAGATTCATCGGCCGAACTTCCTCCTGGAAAAAGGAGAACGACCGCAATTAACAGTTAAACTATTTGTAGCAGGGTCTTTCATTACTATCTCAGAAAGTCCAAAAACATATACTGCAGGCTTCCGGCCTGCAGTTTTTTTATGTCCATAAAACTAATTCCGTATTTGCTCTTAAACAGGAGGTTTCGTTCATTTCCGTACACCACTGTCTCATAACCGTTCACATTTGTTTATATTAAGATTTAGAGGTCTCATTTGTAACGTGCAGGTTTTCTGCTTATTACATTTTTTGGCACATAAAATGCACTATGCTCATTAGTTTTGAAAATGAAAAACACAAAAAACCATATAGAAATGAAAAAGGCAACGATGATTTTAGCAGTAGCATTTGCGGCAGGGTTCCTTACAATTTCAACCGTTCAGGCAATCCATCCGATGCAAATTACAGAACTGATGCTCAGTATTAATAAAGAGATCGTTATTGAAGAAGAAATTAAACTGCAGCAATGGATGTACACTCCTGAGTCTTTTTTAGCACCCAGCATTGAAAAAAGTATTGAGCTAAGTTCATGGATGGTCAACACAAATGAATGGATAGAGACAGAAAAGCAGTTTACAGAAGATTCCGAGATCGTACTTGAAGAATGGATGATCAACACATTCGATATGGATAACAGGACAATTGCACTGGAAGACTGGATGACCAGGATTTCAGGTTAAAAAAATATTAATAGTTTACCTGGTTAATTTTAGGTTTAGTGGTTAGTAATTATTCTTAGAGCACCTGCCTCTCCAGCAGGTGTTTTTTTATTCCAATTTTTTGGCCGGCCCTGGTGCATCGTTTACCGGAAATATAAAGACGTTTACCGATATTGGATTGGGAGTATGTTTTGACATCCTCCCCTCCGTGAACGAAGGGGATTCCACTGGCTTCTATGAAGCCACGGGCAGTACTTCCTCGCGGATTCCTGCAGGTTCCTGCTGCCGACCGCCAACGCGGTTCGCTGAACAGGCCACCCCCGTCTGTCCGACGGTTAAAATATTTTTCGCTGCGTTTACATCGGCATTCTCCTCATATCCGCAGGCCAGACATCTGAAATCAGCCTGCGACAGCCTGTTCTCTTTTGCCGTGTAACCACAACATGAACATCTTTGCGATGTATGCCGGAAATCGACTTCAATCAGCCTTCCTCCTTGCCAGGATAGCTTGTAGTCAAGCTGCCTTTTAAATTTAAACCAACCCTGGTCCAATATCGACTTGTTCAATCCGGCCTTTGCCTTTACTCCACTGCCTGGCTCTTGGATTGTCCCCCGGGCCGATGCGCTCATGTTCTTTATCTGCAATCCCTCAACATACACCCTTGCGTGGTTTTTGCTTGTTTCGGTGCTCAGTTTATGAAGGAAGTCTGAACGTACATTTGCGATTGTTTGATGAAGCCCTGATATCT